>JAEXRB010000329.1 GCA_023438325.1 Pseudomonadota bacterium
GGAGATGGGGTCGAACCTGCGGCGATCAGGCCTCCAGATCGGGAATCAGCTTGCTTTCCAGATACCCGATCATGTCCTTGATCCTGAGTTTGCGCCGTTTCATCCGCGTCACCACGATCTGATCGACCCAGACTTCCTGCGAAGCCTGCTCGATGGCCTGATCCAGCTCGCGGTGTTCGCAGCGCAGAGTGGCAATCTGTTGGACGATGTCGGTGGTTTCGGACATTGGGATGGCGCGCACACGGACCTTGTGCCTTAGCTTACGGCGTGGCCTGCGGTGCAGGAAAGCCCGGCTACAATAGTTCCCTGCGCCTTGCGCGCCCACCTTCCTTCCGCACTCGACCGGCATCCCGCCGGCTGGCCACCATGACCCTTGCCGCCCAGATTCCAAACCGCAAACAGGACACCGAGCACCACAAGCTCGCCAAACGCCTGCGCCGTCAGGTGGGCCAGGCCATTGCCGATTTCGGCATGATCGAGGACGGCGACAAGGTGATGGTGTGTCTGTCCGGCGGCAAAGACAGCTACACGATGCTGGATATCCTGTTGCAGTTGCAGGCGCGCGCGCCGGTGTCGTTCTCGATCACCGCCGTCAATCTCGACCAGAAACAACCCGGCTTCCCCGAGCACATCCTGCCGCAGTACCTAGATCGCCTCGGCGTGGATTTCACCATCCTCGAGCAGGACACCTACTCGGTGGTCAAGCGCGTGATCCCCGAAGGCAAGACCATGTGTTCGTTGTGCTCGCGCCTGCGCCGCGGCGCGCTCTACACCTTTGCTGCCGAACAGGGCTTCAGCAAGATCGCGCTCGGCCACCATCGCGACGACCTGGCCGCCACCTTCCTGATGAACCTGTTTTTCCACGCCAAACTCGCCTCAATGCCACCCAAGCTGCTCAGCGATGATGGCAAGCACGTGGTGATCCGGCCGCTGGCGTACTGCAAGGAATCGGATATCAGCCGTTACGCAGAATGGCGCGCGTTCCCGATCATCCCCTGCACGCTGTGCGGCTCGCAGGAAAACCTGCAACGCAAGCAGGTCAGCCGCCTTCTGGCCGAATGGGATCGCGATGTCCCCGGCCGCGTGGATCAGATCGTGCGTGCGCTCGGTGACGTGCGTCCGTCGCAACTGGCCGATCGCAACCTGTTCGACTTCCTCGCGCTGGGTCGGCGTGGCGACGCGCCATTGCCCGATACCCACGCCTGGCTTGCCGGCGAGCCGGCCGGCGCGCGTGATGATGAAGACGATACTCCCGCGCCACGTCCGAACAACACGCTGGCCGACAACGGCCTTTCCATTCTGACGGGCTGATGCGCCAGCGCATCGCCCCTGCCGCCTTTGGATTCTTTCAATGCTCTTTCGCAACCTCACCCTGTTCCGCTTCCCGCTGTCACTGCGCTCCTCCCTCGAAACGCTGGATGAGAAACTCCCCGAACACGCCCTCCAAGCACTCAGCCCGCTGGAACTTTCCACACGCGGCTTCGTTTCCCCGTTCGGGCGCGGGCATGAAGCGCTATCGCATCGCGTCGGCGACTGTCTGCTGCTGAATCTGGGCGGCGAGGACAAGATCCTTCCCGCCTCGGTGGTCAACGAAGTGCTGGCGGAAAAACTCGATGCCATCCGCGAGCAGGAAGGCCGAAGCCCCGGCGGGCGCGAGCGCAAGCGCCTCAAGGATGAAGTGCTCACCGATCTGCTGCCGCGTGCGTTCTCCAAACCTACGCGCACGCCAGCCTATCTCGACCTCTCGCTCGGCTGGCTGGTGGTCGACACCTCCAGCCGCAAGAACGCCGAATCGCTGGTTTCCGCCATCCGCGAAGCGCTCGGCTCGTTTCCTGCGCTGCCGGTCAATGCCGAATCCAGCCCGCGCGCCCTGCTCACCGGCTGGCTCGGCGGCGAGCCACTGCCCGATGGCTTCGCGCTTTCCGACGAATGCGAATTGCGCGACCCGGTGGACGCGGGCGCCATCGTCAAATGCCGACGCCAGGAACTGGATAGCGACGAAGTACGCGAACACCTGAAAGTCGGCAAACAGTGCTTCCATCTCGGCTTGATCTTCGCCGACCGCCTCTCCTTCGTGCTCGGCGAGGACATGGTGGTGCGCAAGCTCAAGTTCCTCGAAACGGCGACCGAATCGCTGGAAAAGGATGATCGCCAATCACTGGAAGCCGAAGTGGATGCCACCTTCGCGCTGATGAGCGGAGAGTTGCGCCTGCTGCTGGAACGTCTGGAAGCCGAGTTCGCGCTGAGCAAAGCCGACGCCTGAGCGCCCGATGCCACCCCGCCGGCAGCAACAACGCGATACCTTGCCGGTACGTCTGCCGGACGGGCGCGACATCGAAATTCTGCGTGTCATCGACCCGCGCGCGCGGCGCTTGCGCCTGCTCGTCTCCGAACGTGGCCCACGCCTGACCATCCCGCCTGCGGCCAGTGCCAGCGACGCACAACGCTTCCTCGCCCAACACCTGCACTGGCTCGCCGATCAACTGGCGCAAGACCCGCATGCCTGCGTGACGAACGCACCGCTGTCGCCGGGTGAAGCGGCCCATGTGCTACTGCGCGGAGCACGGCTGGAGGTGGAATGGCAACGTGCACGCTGGTTGCGCGTGACGCAGCAGGACGATCGATTGGTGATCGAAATCCCGCCCGTGCTGCGCCCCGGCGCCATCGGTCTGGCCTTGCGCGAGTTCTATCTGTCCCAAGCCCGTGCCGATGTCGGGCGCTGGCTGCCGCACCATCTGGCCAGCCTGCCGCGCCCACCGCGCGAGTGGAAAATCCGCCCGCTGGCTTCGCTCTGGGGGTCGCTCAGCAGCTCCGGCTCGATGTCGCTGGACCTGGCGCTGATCCTCGCACCGCCGGCGGCGTTCGAATACGTGCTGGTGCATGAGCTCTGTCACCTGATCCAGCCCAATCACTCGGCCGCGTTCTGGCACGAAGTGGAGCTGCGCCTCCCGGACTGGCGCACGCAGCGGCGCTGGCTGCGCGAGGACGGGATGCAGGTCAAACGCGAGTTGCGTCGGCTGTTGATGTGACCAGCCAATCGCCGGCGTGACGCTCAATCAGGGTCGTCAATGCCTCGACGTGCGCGACATCGGCATTGAGCGCCGGGACATAGCGCAGCGACTCGCCGCCCGCCTCGTGGAAGAACTCCGCGTTCTGGATCGCGATTTCCTCCAGCGTTTCCAGACAATCGACGGCAAAGCCCGGACACACCACATCCAGATGTCGAATGCCACGGCGCGCCAGCTCGCGCACCGTCTGGTCGGTATAAGGCATCAGCCACTTCGCTTTGCCCAATCGCGACTGGAAACTCAGGCTCCACTCGCCCTCACCCAAGCCCAGCGCGCCGGCGATCGCACGCGCACTGGCGTGACACTGGCGCGCATATGGATCGCCCTTGTCCACGCAACGCTGCGGGATGCCGTGGAAGGAAAACAGGAGATGCCCCGGCACAGCCTGCCTTGCGCGATGTTCGCGTATCTTGTCGGCAACGACACCAATCCATGCAGCATCGTCGTGATAATCATTGACCATGCGCAACTCCGCCGGCTGCGGCCAGGTGGCCATTTCAGCCTGCACGGCATCCATCACCGAGGCCGTGGTCGTGACCGAATATTGCGGATACATGGGCAGCACCAACAGCCGCTGCACGCCGGCGTCGCGCAATGCGCGCATCTGCGCCGCAACGGAAGGCTGGCCGTAACGCATCGCCAGCCCGACGCGGGCACGCCCGGACAAGTGGCTCCCCATGGCGTCTGCCAGCGCCTGACTGAAAACCCGCAAGGGCGAGCCTTGCGGCGTCCAGATCCGGCGGTACAACGCCGCCGAGCGCGGCGCGCGAAATGGCAGGATCACGCCATACAGGATCGGATACCAAAGCACGCGCGGCAGATCCACCACACGCCGATCCGCGAGGAACTCGGCGAGATAAGCCCGCAGTGCAGGCGCGTCAGGCGCGGATGGCGTACCGAGATTGACCATCAGCACACCGCAGGACGGTGCAGCGCTCTCGACAGGGTTCGGGCAGGAGACAGGCATCAAGGAAGGCTCGGGCGCAGGCTGGAGTGAGTCAGATCGACGCCGGCGAGGAGGCGCATGGCATTGATTGACGGCGGGAAAATGATATGCTCGCGCCCAGCGCCCGCTGTTTCACTATCTAAAGAGGCGCAACGACGACGAATCCCAAATACTACTAGAAGGACGACCTCGATGCGTCCCCTGCTTGGCCGACGGCTCCTGGCCGTCCTGATGTGTCTCTTGCCGCTGCCAGCACTGGCGGCACCGGATGCCTATGTCTCGGCCTGGAATGCGCTGTACCGCCTCGACCTCGCCACCGCCAGGGCGACACCCATCGGCAGCGGCATTGGTTACAACGATGTGGAAGGCTTGGCCATTGCGCCGGACGGCACCCTGTATGGCGTGGCCGACGGCACTGCCGGCGCGGGCTCGCAAGTCACCGACTTCCTGATCCGCATCGATACCAACACCGGCACAGGCACGCTGATTGGCCCGCTCGAAGGCCTTTCAGGAGTCGGTCCCAATGAAACCGGCCAACTCGATTACGGCCTGGCATTCACCTGTGACGGCAAACTGTGGGCCTCCTCGGACACCACCGGCCTGCTGTGGGAAATCAATACCTCCACTGCCGGCGTGCGCCAAGCGGGCAACACCGGCGCCCCCATCAGCGGCTTGGGCGGGCGTGGTGCGATGCTGTATGGCATCGGCGTGCAAAACGGCTTCGGTGATCGCGCCCAGCAGGCGCTGTACCGCATCGACCCGGACACCGCTGCAGCCACCCGCATCGGCAGCCTCAACGTCAACGACACCCTCAGCAGCAGCGGGGCCGATTTCGACACCAACGGCACGCTCTGGGCCACGCTGGATTCGCAACCGCCCGATCTGAATCGAGCCACCCGACTGGCCCGCATCGATCTGGCCAGCGGCGCGGCTACCGTGGTCGGGTCGATCACCGGCATCGTCGAAAATGTCAGCGTGCGGGGCATGGCCATCGCTCCGCCACGCGGCTGTGATGCCGGCGGCGGTACCGGCGGTGGAACCGAGATCGCCCAAGTGCCCGGGCCTGCCGCACCGGCATTGGCCCTGCTGGCTTTGGTCGCCATGTTGCTGGGCGCACGCCGCCTGCGGCACTGATCCGGCTTCGCTGAACCGGGGTTCATGCCCGTCCGCCCATACTCGCGTCGACATCTCCACCGACTCGCCTGGAAGACACCCATGTCCCGACTCCTGCTTTCCGCGCTACTGGCTTTCGGCCTCATCGCCACCCAGGCCCCCACGTTCGCCGCCACGAGCGATGAAAACGAGCGGGTCCAGCGTGCAGTCGAAGTACTGGACGAAGTGATGCGCATGCCCGAGCACGCCATCCCGCGCAAGATGCTGTCCGACGCCTACGCCATCGCGGTGATTCCCAACGTGGTCAAGGCCAGTCTCGTAGTGGGCGGGCGACACGGGAAGGGCGTGATTTCGGTGCGTTCGTCCGATGGCACCTGGAGCACTCCCAGCTTCATCAGCCTCACCGGTGGCAGCGTCGGCTTTCAGGCCGGCGTGCAAGCCACCGATGTCGTGCTGGTGTTCCGCTCCCCGCGCGGCGTGGATTCCATCGTGAACGGGAAATTCACCCTGGGCGCCGACGCCGCCGTGGCTGCCGGCCCGGTCGGCCGTACCGCTGCGGCCTCCACCGATGGCCAGCTCAAGGCGGAAATCTATTCCTACTCGCGTTCACGCGGCCTTTTCGCCGGCGTAGCGCTCGATGGTGCAGTGCTGTCCATCGACCACCGCGCCAACGCCGCCGCCTACGGCCGAAATACCACGCCGCGCGCCGCGTTCGAGAGCCGCGTGCGCAAGTCACCCGCCGCCATCGTGGATTTCCGTGACCGGCTTGAGGAATACAGCGCGCAGCAGTAAGCCGCTGCGCTATGCTGCCGCTCTTTCCTTTCTCCTCATGAGGCAATTGCCATGGGCAGCTTCAGTATCTGGCACTGGGTGATCGTGCTCCTGGTCGTGGTGCTTCTGTTCGGCACCAAGAAACTTCGCAACGTCGGCTCGGACTTGGGCAGTGCCATCAAGAGCTTTCGCAAGGGACTGCAGGAGGACGAGCCTGAAAAACTCGATGCCGCGTCCACCGGGACGGAAAAGCCCGCGCAAAAGGCCAACGCCGACAAGAGCAACTGACGCGGACCTGCGGCGATGTTCGATGTCAGCATGATCGAGGTGGCGGTGATCGCACTGGTCGCCCTTCTTGTGCTCGGGCCGGAAAAGCTGCCGCGCGCCGCACGCACCGCCGGCCTGTACCTGCGCAAGGCGCGGGCGAGCTGGCACACCATCCGCACCGACATCGAACGCGAACTGGCCGCCGAAGACCTCAAGCGCGCGATGAAGGACACCGAGCGCGATTTGCTCGCACCGCCGGCGCGCCCTTCTCCTTCCGCCGAAACACAGGCCGCCGCGACCAATACGCCAGCGCCGGCCGACACGCCGCCACGCGATTGACGCCATGACTTCGGCCGAATCTGATACCGAACAAAGCCTGATCGGCCACCTGGTCGAACTGCGCGCGCGCTTGCTGCGTGCCGTGCTGGCCGTGCTGGCCCTCTTCATCTGCCTCATTCCGTTCGCCAACCGCGTTTACGCCGTACTGGCCGAACCTTTGCGCGCCAAACTGCCCGAAGGCGCGCAGATGGTAGCCATCGATGTCGCCAGCCCCTTTTTCGCGCCGATCAAACTCGTCTTCTTCGTCGCGCTGGTCCTCGCCATGCCGGTGGTGCTGTACCAGCTCTGGGCCTTCGTCGCCCCCGGGCTTTACAAGCACGAACAAAAACTCGCACGCCCGCTGCTGATTTCCTCGGTACTGCTGTTCTACTCCGGGTGCACCTTCGCCTACCTCCTCGTGCTGCCCGTTGTGTTCGGCTTCCTCACCGGCATCGCACCCGAAGGCGTGGCGGTGATGACCGACATCAGCCGCTATCTGGATTTCGTGCTCGTGCTGTTTCTGGCGTTCGGTTTCAGCTTCGAGGTGCCCGTCGCCGTGGTGATCCTCGTATTGCTGGGCTGGGTCACTGTCGAACAACTGCGCGAAGCACGGGCCTACGTCATCGTCGGCGCCTTCGTCATCGCCGCCATCATCACGCCGCCAGACGTGATTTCGCAGTTGATGCTCGCCATCCCGATGTGCCTGCTTTACGAGGCCGGCCTGATCGTCGCGCGCGCACTGGCGCGCCGACAGCGCAGCGAAGAAACGCACGCAGATGCCGGGCACTGACATGGATCGCTACGAACGCATCAACCTGCTGCACCGCGCCCTGCGCAACGCACGCTACCCCGTACCCGCGCAACGCCTGATCGACGACCTGGGCTGCTCACGCGCCACCATCTACCGCGACATCGCCTTCCTGCGCGACGCCCTTGGCGCACCGCTGGAAACTTCGGAAAACCCCACCGGCTTCCGCTACGCCAGCGGCGAAGGCGAGCGCTTCGAACTTCCCGGCCTGTGGCTCAGCCCCGACGAACTGCACGCCCTGCTTGCCGCGCAACAGCTGCTTGCCAAGTCCGGCCCCGGTGATTTTCTTGCCGATGCGCTGGAGCCGATCCGGCACCGCATCGACAGCCTGCTATCCGAACAAGCCGGCGGCAAGCACTGGCCCGTGGAGCGCATCCGCGTAGTCACCAGCGGCACCCGCGCCACCGATCAAGCGGCCTTCCGTCTCGCCGCCGGCACCGTCCTGCAACGCCGCCGCCTCGCCTTCCGCTATCGCGCCCGCTCTACCGGCGCCACCACGCAACGCACCGTTTCCCCACAGCGCCTCACCCACTACCGCAACAACTGGTATCTGGATGCGTGGGATCACCAACGAGAAGCCTTGCGCAGCTTCTCGCTGGATCGTCTGGAGATGGTGCAGGCATTGGACGAGGCCGCCATCGACATGGCCGAAGCCGATCTGAATCAACACCTTTCGTCCAGCTACGGCATCTTCTCCGGCCCGCCCAAAGCCTGGGCCACCATCCTCTTTTCCGCCGAAGCCGCGCGCTGGGCCGCCGAGGAGCGCTGGCACAGCCAACAGCAAGGCCAGCTACGCCCCGATGGCAGCTACGAACTCCGCCTGCCCTACAGCAATTCACGCGAACTGCTGATGGACGTACTGCGCTACGGCCCCGACGCCACCATCCTCGAACC
>JAEXRB010000362.1 GCA_023438325.1 Pseudomonadota bacterium
TGCCTGACGCGCTGAGCCGATACCTTGCGCTGCAATTTCGCAGTTGAGCGGAGAAGTCTCGCCATCACGCCGCCGCGCCATCAGCCCGACACCGCCCCCCCTTCGGGTCGATCTGGGCGAGTGTGCCTGCCGCATGGAAAAACCGGCCGGAACCTGCTGGCTCCGGCCGGTGGATTCCCCCCTCGTTTCAGGGAATCAGTAAACGTCGTTGACGGTGTTGTAGACGTTGAACTTGCCTGTCGGCGTGATCAGGCGTGGATCATCCAGCACCGCTTTCAACTTGCGGGTCTTGTCGTCCACCACCACGATGGCCGAACGCTGGTCCTTGCCGTTCCACACCGAGAACCAGACTTCGTCGCCCGCCTTGTTGTACTCCGGCTGCACCACGCGCTTGGGGCCTTCGCCCAGGTTCGCCCACTCGGCAATCGGCAGCACCTCAAAGCCCTTGTCGAGGTTGTCGATGTCAAATACCGCGATCGACTGACTCATCTTGGCATCGGGATTGAGCGTGGTATCCACCCACAGGTTGCGCGATTTGGGATGGGTCTTGATGAACAGCGAACCGCCACCTTGTCCCTTGAGGATTTCCACCGCCTTCCAGGCATGTTGCGGGTGCTTTTCCGGATCGGTGGCAACGAGGGTGATGTTCTCGTTGCCCAGTGCCGAGGTTGCCCATACCGGGCCGTACTTGGGATGCACGAAGTTCGCGCCGCGTCCGGGATGCGGGATCTTCTCCACGTCCACAAGACCGACCATCTTCTGTTCCAGCGAATCCACCACGGCGATCTTGTCGCTCTGGTTGGCCGCCGTCAGGAAGTACCGCTTGCTCGCATCCCAGCCGCCGTCATGCAAAAAGCGCGCGGCCTGGAGCGTGGTGGTCTTGAGGCTGTTCAAGTCGCTGTAGTCCACCAGCAGGATGTGGCCGGTTTCCTTCACGTTGACGATGAACTCCGGGTGCTTGTGGCTGGCCACGATGGCGGCCACGCGCGGTTCGGGGTGGTATTCCTGCGTATCCACCGTCATGCCGCGGGTGGAGACGATCTTCAGCGGCTCCAACGTCGGCCCATCCATGATCACGTACTGCGGCGGCCAATACGCGCCGGCGATGGCGAGCTTGTCCTCGTAACCCTTGAACTTGGAGGTCTCCACCGAACGTGCTTCCAGGCCGATCTTGATCTCGGCCACGCGCTCGGGAACCTTCATCCACAGGTCGACCAGGTCGATCTTGCCGTCACGACCAATCGTGTAGATGTAGCGACCCGAGTGCGAGACACGCGAGATGTGCACGGCATAGCCGGTTTTGAGGATGCTGATGATCTTCTTGGTATCACCGTCGATCAGCGCGATTTCGCCCGAGTCGCGCAGCGTCACCGAGAAGATGTTGTCGATGTTGTAGTCGTTTTCCTTGCGCGTCGGACGCTTGTCCTCGGGCACGAACACCGTCCAGCTCGCACGCATGTCTTCCAGCCCCCATTCGGGCGGATTGGGTGGTGTGTGCTGGAGGAAGCGCGCCATCAGATCCACTTCGGACTCGCTCAACTCACCGCCGGTGCCGAAGTTGGGCATGCCGCCGGGCGAGCCGAACTTGATCAGCGCCTTCAGATAATCGGTGCCGCGTGGCTGAGTCAGATCGGGCGTCAGCGGTTTGCCCGTCGCGCCCTTGCGCAACACGCCATGGCAGCCGGCACAGCGCTGGAAGAAGATTTCACTGGCGCGGGCGAACTCGTCCTCACTCATGTCCGGCGCGCCGGGCGTGCGGACCTGCTTCACGTCCGCGCCACTCAGCGTGGTGGGGGCGCCTTCATAGGCGACCTGCGCCTGACTGGAGCCCGGATGCACCTGGCCTTGCGCCGGATCGGAAGAAACCGCCAGCGCCGCGCGCTGCGCCTTCACTTCCTCGGCCGTGATGCTGCCACCGGGGTTGCCCCAGTTGTTGAGGATGTAGTTCACCGCATCGGCGATTTCGGCATCGGAAAGGTGCGACTGGGCCGGCATCACGCTGTTATAGGTGTTGCCATTGACCACCAGTTCGCCCTGCAAGCCGGTGAGCACCGTGGTGGCGACTTCGGCCGGAGTCTTGCCCTTGAGCCAGTCGGCATCGGCCAGCGGCGGGAACGCACCAGCCAGACCCTTGCCATCCGGCTGATGGCAGGCGGCGCAGTTCTGCAGGTAGGTGGCCTGACCTGCGCTCTCCAATGCGGCGGCGAGCGGCGCCGCGCCGATACCGGCGACAAGCGCCAGCGATTTCAACAGTAGATGGGTGGTCCGTTTCATGGCGGATGCCTTTCTGGTTTGGGGGAAGCATGAAGGTCAAAACCTTCACGGCGATTGTTTCCATTCCCTCGCATCCACTCACTGACCTATATCAACCCGCATGCATTTGTCGGGATGGTTGACCCACATCAATGCACTTTCGATGTGCTCGCCGAGAATGAGGAACATTCCCGTGACATGCCTTTTCCCATGCGCCTGCGTCTGCTCTCCCTCGCCCTTCTCCCGGGCATTGCCCTCGCCGATGGCAATGTCGATACCGATGCCGCGGGCGATGCTGCCGGGCCTGCCGTGCTGGACAGCATCGTCGTGGTCGCCAGCCGCGCCGCCGAACCGCTGAGCCAGGTGGTTGCCAGTGTCGCGCAGGTGCAGCGCGACGACATGGAGCGGCATCTGGTGCGCGATCTGGATGGTTTGGTGCGCTACGTGCCCGGCATCGGCGTGACGCGCGACAACCATCG
>JAEXRB010000364.1 GCA_023438325.1 Pseudomonadota bacterium
ATTCCAGCCCGGCGTAGCGGCCCACGCCGTGATCTTCATGCACGATGGGCGAGCCGATCGAAATTTCCGAAAGATCGCGCAGGATGGTGTCAGGATCGCGCCCGACACGGCTGCGACGACGCGGCGCATTGGCGCGTTCGGGGTAGAACTGGCGCTCGGTCAGCACGCACAACGCAGGCTCAGCGAGTGCAAAGCCGTCTTCCAGCGCGGCCACGGTGATGGCATAGCGCGACGCATCCGCGCCGGTCTGGAAGGTGTTCCAGTCGGGTACGGTTTCCGGCTTGAGGTCGAGCAGGCCGAGTGTGTCGATCAGGGCCTCGCGTCGTCCGGGTGAATCCGCGGCGATCAACACGCGGCCCGGATAACTGTCGAGGAAGCTGCGCAACGCCGAGGCACTGGCCTCGCCCTTCTGCACCAGGGGCAGCGCCGGTGCGGGCGCATCGCCAAGCGCGTGCGCCGATTCCCAGCGTGCATGCTCGCGGCCGAGCACTTCGATGCGGCGGCGCAGGTTGAGTGCCTCGCGCAGTGATTCGGGTGACAGGAACAATTCGGCCGGCGGCAACATCGGGCGTTCCACGTCGTGCCGGCGCTGTTCGTAGCGCTCGCCGGTCTGTGTCCAGAAATGCTCCGATGCTTCCAGCGCGCCTTCACCCACGAGGCACAGGCTGTCGCTGCCAAGGTAATCGAACAGCGTGGCGGTCTGTTCGAAGAACATCGGCAGGTAGTACTCGATGCCGGCGGCGGCACCGCCTTCCTTCATGTCCTGATACAGCGGGCAGCGGCGCGGATCGATGGGGAAGCGCTCGCGCAACAGACTGCGGAAGTTGCGCGTGGCTTCTTCATCGAGCGGAAATTCGCGTGCCGGCAGCAGCCTGACTGCATCCACTTTGTGCAGCGAGCGTTGGGTTTCCGGGTCGAAGGTGCGGATCGAATCCACGTCCTCGTCCAGCAGTTCGACGCGATACGGCTCGGCGCTGCCCATCGGGAAGATGTCCAGCAGCGCGCCACGCACGGCGAAGTCGCCCGGATCCAGCACTTGCGGCACGTTGCGATAACCCGCCGCTTCCAGCCGGCGCTTCTCGTTTTCCAGAGACAGGCGCTGGCCTTGTTCCACCACCAGTGCCTGGCCTGCGATGAATCCCGTCGGAGCCAGCCGTTGCATCAAGGTGGCGACCGGCACCACCAGCACGCCGCGACGCATGGACGGCAGCCGATACAGCGTGGCCACACGGCGCGAGACGATGTCCGGCTGCGGGCCGAACAGGTCGTAAGGCAGGGTTTCCCAATCCGGGAACGGCAGCACCGGAAGTTGCGGCGCGAACACGGAAAGCTCGGCTTCCAGCGCGTGCGCGGCATGGCTATCGCGGGTGATGGCAATCAACACCCCGTCGTGCGCCTGTGCAGCGCTGGCAACCATCAGCGACAGGGCACTGAAACTGGCTGGCGCGCGCCAGTCGGCACGCTTCTGACTGCCGTGCGGCAGGGGTGGGTTCGGAATGGTGTTCAACGAAAAACCGGCGTGGAGCGAGCCGGTCATTTTACTTCAGCGCCGATGCGACAGTGGCCTGCGGCGTTTTGCAGATCAGGAACATCCGCTGCGGCATGGGAGAAATGAGCGCCCGCGTGCCGAGGCGCTGCGTGATTTTCATCGATGGCCGCGGTGCAGAGAATCGCCGCCTCGCGCAACCATGGTGTGAAGCGGGTATTGGAACGCACGAAGTCTGAGGTGCTGGGGGCCGAGTCGGTGCGATGACGAAGGATGCGCAGCGCGGGCTCTCGCCGATCACGCGGCGGGATGTCAGCGTCGCGGGGGATCTTCTGCGATGGGTTGGAGGCGTTGATCCGACGCATCGAGTGCGCGTTCCAGCGCTTCCATCTGGCGTGCGGTGCGTGGGCGTGGCGGGCGATCGCCGAATACGGCGCGTGCGGCGGCGAGGTCTGATCGAGCACGCGCCGTGTCGCCACCATCGAGTGCGTGCATGCCAAGCGTGGCAGAGGTTTCAGCCACATCCGGGTTGCCGGGAACGGTGGGCGTGAGGGTCTGGTCGCGCTGTCCGAGTTGGGAGGACGCGAGCCGGCGCAGTTCCGGGTAAACACGTCGAAACACCGCGCTCATTGCCGCCGCATCGCCCTTCGCCGAGCGTGACAGCAGTTCGGTGATCTCGCCCATGCGCCGGCTTCGGGTGGCCTGCGGCGATGGTACATCCGGGCGGCCCCGCACCCGAGTGCGGGGCCGGTCACATGGGGGCGATCAGAACCAGAATCGCAGGCCCGCCACCCACTGTCCGCCCTTTTCTTGCGCGTGCACGTTGCCGCCGCCGTGCCAGACATAGCCGACGTAGGGCGCGATATCGGGGCGGATTTCGTAACGCAGTTTCAGCGCGGCTTCAAGGCCGTTCCAGCCGGATTCAATGCCATGGCGCGTGTCGTCGCGGGCGGTGAAGCTGGTGCCGAGCGATGGCGTGAGGATCCATTGGTAGGTGAACAGAAGTTCGTATTCGGCCTCCAGATGCAGTTCGGCTTTGCCGTGGCCGCCCAGATACAGCATGGCATCCACTTCGAACTGATAAGGCGCAAGCCCTTGCACGCCCAGTGCTGCCCGGGTTTGCGACGGGCCGGGCCGAGTGTCGTGCCGGATGCCGGCGACGGTGTCCCACCATGGCCCGATGGCGTGGCCCCAGAGGGCTTCGACGCTGGCGTTGAGGGTGCGGCCGGTGCGACGTTCGCCGGAGGTTTTCAGCCAGAGTTTGTCGATGTCGCGACCGATCCAGGTGGTGCTGTTCCATGCAAACGCGTTACTGCCGCCGTCACGCGCACGACGCCATTCCAGGCCATCGAACAAGGTGCGGAAGTGGATTGCCTCGTCATCCATGCCGTGATCGGCCATGGTCATGTCGCCGAGGTCGGGGAAGGCCGCGGCGCGGTCGGCATCGGTGATGGGAGGAAATACCGGGCGGCTGGCATGGTGATCGGCGTGGCCGCTGTGATCGTGTTTGGAGTGATCGTGCCCGGCGTGGGCGGAATGATCGTGAGCCTTGTTGCCTGAAGGCGCATGCTCGGCATGGGTGCCGCGATTGTGCTTGGAATGATCGTGCCCGGCGTGGGCGGAGTGATCGTGTTGTTCCGCCGCTTGCGCCTTCGCGCCGGCCTTGTCGGGCGCGTGATGTTGATGGGCGGCATGATCGTGTCGGGAATGGTCATGCGACTGCGCGTGCGCAGGGCTGCTCACTGCGCAGCCGAGCGCGATGTAGAGCGGAGAAAGGATGAGCTGTTTCATGCCGGCTCCTCCACGCGCACTTCGCGGAACATGCCGGTTTCCATGTGATAGAGCAGGTGGCAGTGGAACGCCCAGCGGCCCAGTGCATCGGCCGTGACGCGGAAACTGCGGCGGGTTCCCGGCGGCACGGTGATGGTGTGTTTGCGCACCAGGAAGTTGCCGTGCTCATCTTCCAGATCGCTCCACAGACCGTGCAGATGGATGGGATGTTCCATCATGGTGTCGTTGACCAGCACGATGCGGACGCGCTCGCCGTAGATCAGTCGCAGCGGTTCGGCACTGGAGAACTTGATGCCGTCGAACGACCACGAAAAGCGTTCCATGTGGCCGGTGAGGTGAAGTTCGATGGTGCGACTGGGTTCGCGCCCGTCCGGATCGTGGAAGGTGCTGCGCAGTTGCGAATAGGTGAGGGTGTCGCGGCCGTTGTCGCGCAGGCCGATGCCTGGATCGTCGAGTTTCGGCTCGGGCATCATGGTCTGCATGTCCACGTGCGGATTGTTGGTTTCGCTGGCCGGATGCGATGGCATGGTCATGCCGGACATGGCATGGCCTTCGTGCCCCGCATGACCTGCGTGCATGTCATGACCGGCGTGAGGATCGGCAGCGTGGCTCATCTGCGCATGATCACCATGATCGTCATGTGCGCCATGGTCGTGCCCCATGTCGGCCATGGTGAGGTACACGGGCTTGTCCAGATCGGGGATTGCAGCTTCCATGCCGGCGCGCGGTGCGAGCGTGGCGCGAGCGTAGCCGCTGCGATCGTAGTTCTGCGCGAAGATGGTGTAGGCGCGTTCCTCGGCAGGCTCCACGATCACGTCGTAGGTTTCAGCCACCGCGATGCGGATTTCATCCACGGACACCGGGTGCACCGGCTGGCCATCCGCGGCGATCACGGTGAGCTTCAGGCCGGGAATGCGCAGGTCGAAATAACTCATGGCCGAACCGTTGATCAGGCGCAGCAATACGCGTTCGCCGGGCTCGAACAGGCCGGTCCAGTTGCTGGCAGGCGTCATGCCGTTGGCAAGATAGGTGTATTCGAAGCCGTTCACATCGGCCAGATCGCTCGGGCTCATGCGCATCTGGCCCCAGCCCTTGCGGTCTTCGATGGTTGCCGCCCAGCCGTGCTCGCGTACATCGGCAAAAAAATCCGGCACGGTGAGTTTGCGGCGGTTGTAGTAGTGCGCGTGCTTTTTGAGCCGCGCCAGCAGGCGGTGCGGGTTGAGATCAGTCCAGTCGGAAAACAGGATGACGTGCTCGCGATCCCAGGCCTTGGATGCGGCATCGCGCGGTTCCACGATCATCGCGCCATACATGCCCACCTGTTCCTGTGCCCCGGAATGGCTGTGGTACCAGTAGGTGCCGTGCTGCTTGAGGCGGTAGCGATAGGTGAAGGTTTCGCCGGGGTGGATGCCGTGGAAGCTGAAGCCGGGCACGCCGTCCATGTTGGCCGGCAAAAGGATGCCGTGCCAGTGGATGGAAGTGTCCACGTCGAGCGTGTTGTGCACGCGGATGATGAGGTCTTCGCCTTCGCGGAATCGAAGGATCGGGGCTGGCAATGAGCCATTGATGGTGGTGGCGCGGCGTGCCTTGCCGGTGTAGTTCACCAGCGTTTCGCCAACGGAAAGATCCAGTTCCGGGCCATCGAGAATCACGGGCTGCCCGGCCAGCGGCAGTTGTGGTGCGCGAGCATGGGCGAAGGCGGGGAGCCCGGTGGCTGCGGCCACGCTGCCCAGGGCGATGCCCTGCACGAAACGACGACGTGAAAGTACCTCCGCGCCGGGCACGGTGGGTATGAAGCGGTGTGACATGAAAATTCTCCGCGAAGGAAGCGCAGGGTGCGCCCGGTGCAGGCGCAAATGGAAACGGCGTTCTTATGCGGGAATGGGTGGGCGCAGATCGGGCAGGGAGAAAGCGGTCGGCGCGTTGTCGCTGTCGGGCGTCAGGTGGCGGTTTTGCGGCGCCACCGAAGACACGGCGATGGCTTGCGCGGGTAGTGCCGAGCCGGCCATCGAGCAGCCCCAATCGCAGG
>JAEXRB010000352.1 GCA_023438325.1 Pseudomonadota bacterium
GAAGATGAACCACATTCCGCATCGCCATGCGCGTGCGGCAGGGTGCTGCTGGCGGCCCCGGCTTCTGCTGCTGGATCGCCATGGCATGGCATCTCGCCTTCGGCGGCGGCATGCTCGATGCCGGCACTGGCGGCGTGGATGGCCTGCATCGCCCACGCGCCCCCGCCAAGGTCGAACACGACCGCGGCGAGCAACAGCAATTTCAGCAGGGTGGGGAACAGGCGCATGGCGGTTGGATTATGCCCGATACGCGAAAGTTCCATCCAAATGCGCCATGTTGGTTCCAGTGAACGAAAAGCTGTGTTATCAATGTGCCGCATGAACGCCCCCGCCCGCCGCTATTGGTACTTTTTTTACCGTACGCCCAACGTGCTGGCGCAGCGTGGTGTTCGCGTTTCCTGACAAAAAACGCAAACAGGTTTTCCCCCAAGCCGCCAGACCACTGGCGGCTTTTTTGTTTCCGCCAGCCTGGCAAATCCTCCCTCCCCATACCTCAGGAGCCGCCAGATGAACCGCCACACCGACGACCTGCGCATCCAGCAGATCAAGCCCCTCCCCACGCCTGCCGAAGTGATCGCACAGGTGGCCTGTGATGATGTTTCCTCGCATACCGTTGCCAGCGCACGGCGCGCGTTCAACGCGATCCTGCATGGGCGCGATGACCGGCTTTCGGTAGTGATCGGGCCTTGCTCGATTCATGACCCGGCAGCGGCGATGGAATACGCGCATCGGCTGGTGAAGCAGCGCGAGCGTTTCGCCGATACCCTGGACATCGTGATGCGGGTGTATTTCGAAAAGCCGCGCACCACCGTGGGCTGGAAGGGCCTGATCAATGATCCGCACCTGGACGGCAGTTTCCGCATCGACGAGGGCCTGGTGCTGGCGCGGCGCCTGCTGCGCGACATCAATGCGCTCGGCTTGCCGGCCGGCTGCGAGTTCCTGGACATGATCACGCCGCAATACTTTGCCGATCTGGTGGCCTGGGGCGCCATTGGTGCGCGCACCACGGAAAGCCAGGTGCATCGGGAAATGACGTCGGGCCTGTCGTGCCCGGTGGGCTTCAAGAATGGCACCGATGGCAACGTCAAGATTGCCGTGGACGCAGTGCAGGCGGCTTCCCACCCACATCATTTCCTGGCGGTCACCAAGGATGGCCGGAGCGCCATCGCCACCACCACTGGAAACACCGATTGTCACGTGATCCTGCGTGGCGGGAAGACACCGAACTACGATACGCACAGCGTGTCTGAAGCCAGTGCGGTACTGGAAAAATCCGGCCTTGCCGCGCGCTTGATGATCGACGCCAGCCACGCCAACAGCAGCAAGAAGCCCGAAAACCAGCCGCGCGTGATCGAGGACATCGCCACGCAGCTGGAAACTGGTGAGCAGCGCATCATCGGCGTGATGGTGGAAAGTCATCTGATCGCCGGACGGCAGGATCACGTGCCCGGCCAACCCTTGACCTACGGCCAGAGCATCACCGATGGCTGCATCGGCTGGGAGGATTCGGTGACTGTGCTGGAGCGGCTGGACAAGGCCGTGCGGCAGCGACGCGCCGTTGCGCGGGCTGGAGTCGTCGCTGCCTGAAGGCGCGGCCGGCACACGCAATAGCCGCTGCCGGCATCGCTTGCGGCCTGTGGTCGATCGTGGCACTGCGCATGATCGGCCCATGTCGTCCTTCGCCATCGTGCTGGTACTGCCGGGCAGTGTATTGAGCGCAGCCTCCGGGCTGCTTCATGCGGCCAATGTCGGAAGTGATCGCTATCCGCAGCAGGAGCAGGCGGTTCTGCAACGATTCAGGCGGACATGGGCGAGCACGAGACGGCGTTGTGCAGCAGTGCCGCCGCATTGGAGCTGGCTGATGGGCGGCGAACGAGTCGACCTGCTGCTCAACTGCGGCTACATCGATATGCGCATCAAGCACGGCGGCGCAGGCCGGGCCTTGCGGGTACGCGTCACCCATGCAGGCCTTGGTGGCGGATGCCTGGATTCAGCGGGTTGATGCCAGATGCCGGTCGAGGAATTGCAGCAGCTTGGTGTAGTACCCGGCGCGATTTTCCGGGGCGTAGAAGCCGTGGCCCTCGTTGGGCTGATACAGCGTTTCCACTGGTACGCCTTGCTTGCGCAGTGCCCGCTCCATGAGGCGCGAGTGTTCGATCGGGGCGATCTTGTCCTCGCCGCCGGCGGCCAGTAGCACCGGCACCTTGATGCGTTCCGCCAGGCGGTTGGGCGAGACGCTGGCCAGTTCGGCTTCGTTGTCGCTGATCCAGTCGTACTGCCATGCACGCAGCGCCTTGCCCCCGGTCTGGCGATCCTCGCGAATCATTCTGGGCAGGTCGTAGACGCCGACATAGCCGACCGCACAGCGGTACAGGTCGGGTTCCTTCGTCACACCCATCAAGGCGGCATAGCCGCCATAGCTGGCGCCGTAAATGCAGATGCGCCGAGGGTCGGCGATGCCTTCGCGGATGGCCCAGTGTGTCGCATCGCCAAGGTCATCCTGCATGGTGCGGCCCCATTGGCGCGCGCCGGCCTGATGAAATGCGCGGCCATAGTTTCCCGAGCCACGAAAGTTCACTTGCAGGACCGCATAGCCGGCGTTGGCCAGCAATTGCGCATCGGTGTCGAAGGTCCAAAGGTCGTACATGCCGAACGGGCCGCCATGCGGCAGCAGCACCATGGGCAGGTTCTTGCCGTCGCTGCCGCGTGGCAGGGTGAGGTAGCCGTGCAGCGGCAGATCATCGCGCGCCTTCAATGTGATGCTGCGACGCGTGGCCATTTGATCGGGGTCGATCTTTTCGCGTCGCGCCATCAGGTAGGACATGGCGCGGCTGGCGGTTTCGAGCAGGTAGTAG
>JAEXRB010000020.1 GCA_023438325.1 Pseudomonadota bacterium
CCTCAGAACGGCTTGGCCAGCACCAGCCATACGATCGGGACCAGCGCCAACAACGGCAACTCGTTGAAGAAACGCATCGCACGCGGGCTTGGCAAAGCGCCCCCTGCTGCGATGCGCTTGAGCCGACGTCCACTGACGATGTAATAGACGAATAACGCGACCACCAGTGCCAGCTTGGCGTGCATCCAGCCCGTACCCATGGCCACCATCGTCGGAAAATCCGGCAACACGCGATAGCCCAGCCACAACGCCAGCCCGAGGATGAAGGACAGCCCGAACATCACGTGACCGAAGCGATACAGGCGCCGCCCCATCAGCACCAACCGTTCGCGCACGGCCGATTGATTGCCGGCCTCGCCAAGGTTCACAAGAATCCGCGGCAGGTAGAACACGGATGCCATGAAAGCCATCACGAACACGATGTGCAGGGTCTTGATCCACAAATAAAGCGTCATGGGCACCGCCTCAGGTCAAAGAGGCCGAGTCTAACCCATTGCCGACTGCCTCAGACTCCGCTATGATCGGCGGTCTTTGTTGTCTGCCCCTCCGAGGTTTTCGCCATGAAAGTGCTGTCTTCGCTGAAGTCGGCCAAGTCCCGGCACCGCGACTGCAAGGTCGTCCGTCGCCGTGGCAAGGTCTTTGTGATCTGCAAGAGCAACCCGCGTTTCAAGGCGCGCCAGCGCTGAGATCACCGCATCCGCCACATCCGGCGGCTTGCATCCGAAAGGGCCGCATGATGCGGCCTTTTTGTTGTCCCGTCTTCCTGCCCGGCTCTCGCGACTTTCGCCACACGATGACGGAAAAGCTCCCGATAGGGGCGCACTCCGATCAATCAATGCACCGGCTGGAATTGATGGCCGCCCATGGAATGTGACACATTGTGTCCCCGCCGCAACGCGTCCGGAGCTCCTGATGAACCGCCTCACTGTCGCCGCCTCGCTCGTCCTCGCCGCTCTTTGCCTGAGTACACCCGCCCTCGCCCAGCAACGTGCCGATACCCTGCTCGTGGATCGTGCCGCCGCTGGCAAAGCGCTGGCCGGCCCTGTTCGCGGCACGTCCATGTCGCAGGTGGAAGCAAACTTCGGCGCACCCGAGCAGAAACTCGAACCGCGCGGCGGTCAGCAGCCGCAATGGCCGGTGATCCATCGCTGGGTCTATCCGGAATTCACCGTCTACTTTGAAAAATCCCACGTCATCGATGTTGTAGCGCGCCATGCCGCGCCAGGCGAGATCGGACCCAAGCCGGTCCAGTAACTCCGCTATCATTTCCGGCCCGCCGCCTCGGGCCGCAACACCATCGGGCCGAACATCACGGGCCGCGAGTGCCAGCGCGCTCGTGGCCGCTTTTCATTTGAGGAATCCACCATGCCCCACTGGCGCTTTCCCGCCGAATGGGAACCACAGGCCGGCATCCTGCTGGCTTGGCCGCACGCCGACACCGATTGGGCCTTGCGCCTTGCCGACGTTGAAACCACCTATGTCGCACTGGTCGCTGCCATCACACGCTTCCAGCCTGTGCTGCTGTGCGTGGCGAACGAGGCCGTTCAAGCCCGCGCCCGTGCATTGCTGAGTCAAGCCAACATCGACCTGTCCACCATCCGCTTCATCCGGATCGAATACGACGACACCTGGCTGCGTGATTCCGGCCCGATCACCCTGCTGAACGACAGCGGCGACGCACGTTTCCTCGACTTCCGTTTCACCGGCTGGGGCGGCAAGTTCGAAGCCAGTCGCGACGATGCACTGGTATCGGGCCTGGCTGCGCGCGCGCTCCTGCGCGCCGAAGCGGTGGAACGCATCGACTTCGCACTTGAAGGTGGCGCCATCGAAACCGATGGCCGCGGCACTCTGCTGAGCACTTGGCGTTGCCTGGCCGAGCGCCATGGCGACGACGCACGCGAGCACGTGACCCGCGTACTGACCCAATCCCTGCGCCAACAGCGCGTGCTGTGGCTGGAGCATGGCTATCTGGAAGGCGATGACACCGATGCCCATATCGACACGCTGGCGCGCTTCGCGCCCGACGATGCCATCGTTTTCCAGAGCTGCGATGACCCTGCCGACTCGCACTACACCGAATTGCAGTCCATGGCCGACGAAATCGCCGCGCTGCGCACGATCGATGGCCGTCCGTATCGCCTGTTCCCATTGCCGTGGGCGCGCCCGATCCTGGACGAAGGCCGCCGCCTAGCCGCCTCCTACGCCAACTTCCTCATCATCGATGGCGCAGTGCTGATGCCAGCCTATGGCGATGTGGCCGACGATGCCGCCGCCGCCGTGCTCGCACAAGCCTTCCCCGGACGCGAGATCGTGCAAGTGCCCGGTCGCGCACTGATCTGGCAGAACGGCAGCTTGCACTGCGTCACCATGCAAATCCCGAAAGGAGCGATTTCCCATGCCTGATGCCCGCACACTCACTGTCGCCCTGGTGCAGGAACGCAATCAGGGCGATGCCGCCGCCAATCTGGCACTGATCGAAACCCGTGTCGCCCAGGCCGCTGAAGCCGGCGCACAATTGGTGCTGTTGCAAGAACTGCACAACGGCGCCTATTTCTGCCAGCACGAGTCGGTGGATGAATTCGACCTCGCCGAACCCATCCCCGGCCCCAGCACGCAGCGCCTCGGCGCGTTGGCGAAAAAACATGGCGTGGTGCTGGTGTCCTCGCTGTTCGAGCGCCGCGCCGCCGGGCTGTATCACAACACCGCCGTGGTTTTCGAAACCGACGGCAGCATCGCCGGCAAGTACCGCAAAATGCACATCCCCGACGATCCGGGGTTTTACGAAAAGTTCTACTTCACTCCCGGCGATCTGGGCTTCGAACCGATCCAGACCAGTGGCGGCCGCCTTGGCGTGCTGGTCTGCTGGGATCAGTGGTATCCCGAAGCGGCACGCTTGATGGCGTTGGCCGGCGCGGAACTGCTGCTCTACCCCACCGCCATCGGCTGGGATCCGGACGATGACAACGACGAAAAAACCCGCCAGCGCGATGCCTGGGTCTTGAGTCACCGCGGCCATGCCGTGGCCAATGGCGTGCCGGTGCTTTCATGCAATCGCGTCGGACACGAAGCCTCGCCGCTCGGCGCTTCCGGCATCGATTTCTGGGGCCACAGCCATGTGCTCGGGCCGCAGGGCGAATTCATCGCCGAAGCCGGCACCGAACCCACCCTGCTGGTGTGCGAGATCGATCTTGGCCGCAGCGAGCAGGTTCGCCGCATCTGGCCCTTCCTGCGTGATCGCCGCATCGACGCTTACGCCGACCTGCTGCGCCGCTACCGCGACTGACTTCACCGATGAACCCATCCGAAGACCACACCCTGCCATCCAGACCCGACATCGGCGCGGATCCCCTCGCGGGCCAGCCGATCATTGAGATTGAGCGGGATGGCGTGCACTACACCCTGCTCGGCACCGCGCATGTTTCCCGCGCCAGTGCCGATGCAGTGCGCGCCCTGATCGAGCAGCGCCATTTCGATTCCGTTGCATTGGAACTGTGCGACACCCGTCATCGCGCCATGACCACGCCCGATGCGATGGCTCAGCTGGACATCTTCCAGGTCATACGCGAAGGCAAGATGGGGCTGGTCATGGCCAATCTTGCCCTCTCGGCCTACCAACGCCGCCTGGCCGAACAACTCGGGGTGGAGCCGGGCGCGGAAATGCGCGCAGGCATCGAGGCGGCGGCGGAAAAATCCCTGCCGCTGTGGTGCATCGACCGCGACATCGGCGTCACCCTGCGGCGTACCTACGCGGCGGTGGGATTCTGGCGTCGCATGACCTTGATGAGCGGGCTGGCGATGAGCCTGATCATCAAGGACGAGGTGGACGAAACCGAAATCGAACGGCTCAAGCAAGGCGACATCCTTGAAAGCAGCTTCCACGAATTCGCCAACCGCGATGAAACGCTCTATCACGCCCTGATCGACGAACGCGATCGCTACATGGCTGCCAGCCTGCGCGATGGCGGCGCAACACCCGGCCAACGCGTGTTGGCAGTGGTGGGGGCCGGACATCTGTCGGGGCTGGCGAAATACCTGGCCGAAGACACCTCCGAACCCAAGGCCGAAGTGGCAGCGCTGAAAGTGGTGCCACCGCCCAAGCCCTGGGGTACGTGGATCGGCATCGCGCTCACCGCGTTGCTGATCGGCGGTTTCGCCTGGAGCCTGTCCCAAGGCGTGGACGTGGCTGCCAAATTCGCCTTGCTGTGGGTATCGCTCACCGGCATCGGCGGTGCACTGGGTTGCATCGCCGCCGGCGGCCATCCGTTGAGCATCCTGGCCGCATTCGTGGTGTCGCCGCTCACGCCACTGCATCCGGCGTTGTCGTCGGGCATGGTCAGTGCTTGGGTGGAAGCCTGGGTGCGACGTCCGAAGGTCGCGGACTTCTCGAAGTTGCGCGATGATGTCGGCAGTCTGAAGGGGTGGTGGCGCAATCGCGTGGCGCGCGTGTTCATCAATTTCTTCCTGACCAATCTCGGAACAGCGCTGGGTGCCGCCGCGTTCTACACCGGAGGCTGGAGCCTGTTGAAGCGATTGTTTTGATGCCACGGCGCGCGTGACGCAACATCCCCCGGGGGGCAGAGGCGATGAAATCGGTACTGGTAGCGGAAGCCTCGCCAACGCGACGGCGTGCCCTGGCCGCACTGCTTGGCCAGCGCGGCTGGGAGAGCATCACCCCGGCCAGCACCCAGGACTGCCGCGAGGTGCTCGAACATGCCGCCAACCGCGGCCTCCAGATCGAAGCGGTGGTGCTGGGCTGGCCCGAAAAACTGGAGCGCAGCGATCACGACCTGCTCGAACTCCTGCACGCCGAGCATTTGCAACACATACCCGTGGTGGTGTTCTCCGATCTGGGCACGGACACCATCGCGCAATGGCGCATGACGCGCCCACGCACCTCGCTGCTGATGTGGAGCGAATACTCGCAGGTGGCCCGTCAGATCGAACAGGCGGGCGTCCAGCAAGTGCTCCCTGCACCACCGGCGCCGCACCCGCAAAGTGTGCAGCGCGTGTTGCTGGTGGATGACTCGCCGACCGTTTGCACTGCCTTCAAGCGCCTGATGCAGAAACACGGCTACGACGTGGAAACGGCCGACAGCGCCAGCAGCGGCCTCAAACTCGCCCTGAGCCGCCCATTCGACATCGCCATCGTCGACTACTTCATGCCGGGCCAGAACGGCACCGCGCTGATCGCCGCCTTGCGCCGCCATCCGCAAACCCGCCACATCCTCTCGGCCATCATCACCGGCACCTACTCGGACGAAGTCATCGTCGAGTCGCTGGCATCGGGTGCGGTCGAATGTCTGTTCAAGAGCGAAACGAAGGATCTGTTCGTCGCGCGTCTGGCGTCGCTGGCGCGCACCGTGCATGACCGGAAAGCCATCGACGCCGAGCGGCGTCGCCTGGAAGGCATCCTCGCCGCCGTCGGCGATGGCGTGTTCGGCGTGGAAGCCGACGGCACCATCGCCTTCGTCAACCCGGCCGCCGTGCAGATTCTGGGCTATCAGGACACCCGCCTTCTGATTGGCCGCCAAGCCGGTGAAGTGATTCACCCCGGCTCCAGCGGTGAATGGAACCCGGACGAACCGGGGCAACTGACCCTTGCCTATCGCAACGGTGAAATCCTGCCGCAATGGCAATCGGTGTTCTGGACTGCCTCGCGCCTGCCGATCCCGGTGGAGGGCACGGTTTATCCCTTGCATGTCGATGGCACGCGGCGTGGCTCGGTCGTCGCTTTCCGCGATGTTTCGGCGCAAAGAAAACTGGAAGAGCAACTGCGCTGGCAGGCCGAACACGACAGCCTGACGCAACTGCACAACCGGGCCTGGTTCGAACGCCAACTGGATCTGGAGCTGCAACGCCTGCGCCGCAGCGATGAGGTCGGTGCACTGTTGTTCGTCGATCTGGATCGCTTCAAATACATCAACGACACCGCCGGTCACGGTGCCGGTGATGAACTGCTGATCGAAGTGAGCCGCCGCATCCAGTCGCAACTGCGCCCCGGCGACCAGATCGCGCGCATGGGAGGTGACGAATACGCCATCCTCCTGCGCAACGTGCCCGCCGAAAATATTGCCGCGCTCGCCGACAGCATCCGCACCGCGATCAGCAACGCCCCCTTCAGCCATGCCGGCAAAACCTATCGCATCACGTTGTCGATCGGTGCCACCGCCATCAACCGCACCACGGCCTCTCCCGAAGCTGCGATGGCGCAGGCGGACCTGGCCTGCTACCAGTCCAAGAATGGCGGTCGCGCGCGCTGCCACGTCTACAACCCCGAACGCGACGACCTCGCCACGATGACCGAAGAGCTGGGCTGGTCCAGCCGCTTGCAGGATGCATTGGTGCAGGATCGCTTCGAGCTGGTGTACCAGCCCATCGTGCCCTTGCGCGGCATCGAAAACGAAACCGGCGAGCAACCGCCCGCCGAACTGTGGCAGCGCCAGTTCCTGCGCAACCCCGATGAACCGATGATCTTCGAAGCGCTACTGCGGCTGCGCGGCAGCGAAGGCGACCTGATCCCACCCTCAGTGTTCCTGCCGGCTGCCGAACGCTTCGGCCTGATGGCCGACATCGATCGCTGGGTCATCGCGCGCGCCATCTGGGCCTTGCAGGAAACCCGCGGCTACCATCGCCCGCTCGCGCTGACGATCAACCTGTCCGCTGAAAGCCTGGCGGATGATTCACTGGTGGATTTCGTCACCGATTGTCTGGTCCGCCACAACGTCGATCCGGATGCCTTGATCTTCGAAATCACCGAATCACGCACACTGGAAGACATCATCGGCGTGCGCGCCCTGCTAACCCGCCTGCGCCTGCTCGGTTGCCACATCGCCATCGACGACTTCGGCACCGGATTTTCGACGTTCGCCTATCTGCGACAGCTCGACGCGGACTTCCTGAAAATCGACGGCAGCATCGTGCAGGGGCTTCCCGACGACAGCCTCGACCGCACCGTGATCGCCGCACTGGCCAGCATCGCCGAGATCACCGGCAAACGCACCGTGGCCGAATGGGTGGAGAACATCGAAACCCTGCACGTGTTGCACGAATGCGGCGTGGACTACGCGCAAGGCTTTGCCATCGGCCATCCGCGCCTGCAACTGTTGCCGCGCGCCACCCGAAGCGTGCATACCTCGCAGGCCAGGAGCGCTGTCGCGGACGCCACGCCAGCCATTCCCGCTGCACCCGTGCTCGACAACGTGGTGCCACTGCAGGCACGTCGTTGATGTCCGAATATCTCTGGTATGACCTGGAAACCTTCGGGCGCGACCCGCGCCGCAGCCGCATCGCGCAATTCGGCGCCATCCGCACCAATGCCGACCTCGATCCGGTTGAAGACCCGATCATGTTTTTCTGTCGCCCGGCCGATGATCTGCTGCCCTCGCCCGGCGCTTGCCTGATCACGGGCATCACCCCGCAGCAAGCCCTGGCCGAAGGCCTGCACGAAGCCGAATTTGCCGCGCGCATCTTCGATGAAATGACTCGACCCAACACCTGTGTCGCCGGCTACAACAGCTTCCGTTTCGACGACGAATTCATCCGCAACTTGTTCTATCGCGCTTTCTTCGATCCCTACGAACGCGAATGGCGCAACGGCAACTCGCGCTGGGATCTGATCGACGTGATGCGCATGGCGCGCGCCCTGCGTCCCGATGGCATCCACTGGCCGCAGCGCGACGATGGCGTGACCAGCTTCAAGCTCGAAGCCCTCGCAGCCGCAAACGACCTGATCCACAGCCGCGCCCATGATGCGCTCTCCGACGTCGAAGCCACCATTGCCCTCGCCCGCCTGCTGAAGCAGTCGCAACCGCGCCTTTACGACTACGCCTTCACCCTGCGCGACAAGAAACGCGCCGCCGCCCTGCTCGATTACGCCAACATGACGCCGGTGCTGCATCTATCCCAGCGCTATCCGGCATCACAAGGTTGCGGCAGTCTGGTCTTGCCTTTGTGCCCGCATCCGCAGATTGCCAACCAGATCATCGTCTGCGATCTGGCCGATGATCCCTCCGCGCTGATCCAGCTGCCCGCCGAAGACATCCTCGACCGCCTCTACACTCCGCGCGCCGACCTGCCCGAAGGCGTGAAACGCATCGGCTTGAAGCAAGTGCATCTGAACCGTGCGCCTGTCCTTGTCGAACTGCGCCATCTGAAGCCAGCCCAGCACGCCGTTTTCGGCATCGATCTGGAACGCGATCTGGCCCATGCGCAACGCCTGCGTGAAGCGACGGGGCTGACCGAGAAAATCCGTCGCGTATTCGGCCAGCCGCGTGACAGCGATGCCGATATCGACCCTGATCTGGCGCTGTACGCCGGCTTCCCCGATCCGCACGACAAACGCCTGCTGGCCAAGGTGCGGCAGCAAGGCGGGCGGGCACCACAGGGCGACAGCTTCGGCTTCCATGAGCCGCGCTACGAAGAACTCGCCTTCCGCTATCGCGCCCGGAATTTTCCCGAAGCGCTTTCAACCCGCGAACAAGCGCGCTGGCAGGCATACCGTGGGCAACGCCTGAAGCCTGGCAGTGATCTTTCCGAATACGACTTCGTCACCTATTACGCGGAAATCGCGGAGCATCGGGCCAATCCGGAGACCGGCCCGCAAGCGCATCGGATCCTCGATGCACTGGAAGACTGGGGCCGCAGGATCGAACGCTCGCTTTAGCTCGATCCCCGGCGCACCATCACGGCATCAGGCCAAGGCGCAGGATTTTTCCGCCTGCTTCGGAAAGCAGGTACAAATAACCATCCGGCCCCTGACGCACATCGCGCACCCGTGTTTTGCGGTCGCCCAGCAAGCGCTCCTCGGCCACGACGGCATCGCCATCCAGTTGCAGCCGAATCAAATCCATCGTCGCCAGCCCGCCGAGAAACAGGCTGCCCTGCCACGCCGGAAAGCGCTCGTGCGTATAGAAGGCCATGCCCGAAAGGCCGGGCGAACGTTCGAAGTAGTAATGCGGCGGCTCGGTGCCGGGTGCGGCGGTGCCCGTCGCCTCGGGAATCGGCTGGCCGGAATAGTTGATGCCATACGTTGCCAATGGCCAGCCGTAATTTTTGCCCGCAGCGGGAATGTTCACCTCATCGCCACCGCGCGGACCGTGCTCGCTGGTCCACAGCGCGCCCGTGACCGGATGCCGCGCTGCGCCTTGCTGGTTGCGGTGCCCATACGACCAGATTTCGGGCCGCACGCCTTCCTGCCCGACGAAAGGATTGTCGGCCGGCACGCTGCCATCCAGATGCAGGCGCACCACTTTCCCCTGAAGGTGGTCGAGCTTCTGCGAGGTCGGGCGTTGATTGTTCTCGCCCAGCGCGAGGAATAGATGGCCCTCGCCATCGAACACGATGCGCGAACCGAAGTGATGCCCACTGGCAAGTCGCGGCGCCTGCCGGAAGATCACCTGCCAATCTTCGATGCGCTCGCCCGCCAAACGCCCGCGCCCAAGCGCCGTGGTGGCAAGGTCATTGCCTTCGCCCGGCTCGGCATAGCTCAGATAAATCACGCCATCATCGGAAAACGTCGGCGACAGCGCCACGTCGAGCAGGCCGCCCTGGCCTTGTGCATGCACTACAGGCACGCCCTGAATGGGCGCAGACAGCGCGCCATCGGGCGCTACGTAACGCAAACGACCGACACGCTCGGTGACCAGCATCCGCCCATCGGGCAGGAAAGCCAGCGACCACGGCACTTCCAGGCCGCTAGCCACCTCTTCGATCTTCACGCGCGACAACTGGGCCGGTGCCGGCGCGGCATGCGGTGCGGTGATACCGGATGTCGCCGGCACCTTTGCTTCCGCAACAGCCATCTCGACCGGCGCCTTGGCCTCTTTCGGCGCCACGAGCGCAGGTGAGGCTTGCGATGTCGCGCTCGGTGCATCGCTGTCATGACAAGCCATGGCCAGCACAGCCATGGCGGGAAAGAGCATCCACCGGGAAGCGCGCATCGTCATCGCCTCGAAGTCACCGAACGGGCGGTCATGGTGCCAGCAAGCGCCGTGTGATGTCGAAGTAAAGCGCAGGCAGGTGCTCCAGATCGTCCAGCGGCACGTACTCGTCGATCTTGTGGATGCTGGCGTTCACCGGCCCAAGTTCCACGACCTGCGCACCGAGCGGTGCAATGAAGCGCCCATCGGAGGTGCCGCCGGCGGTGTTTTCCTCCGGCACAAGACCGGTCGCCTCGCCGATCGCCGCACGCACCGCCGCGCGCAGCACGCCCTCGGGTGTGAAGAAGGGCTCACCGGAAAGATGCCAATCGATGGAGAACTCCGCTCCGGTATCACGCAGCGCGCTTTCAACTTCTTCCCGCAAGGCCTGCGCCTGCCACTGCGGCGAGTAGCGGAAATTGAACTGCACCCGCAATTGGCCGGGAATCACGTTGTTCGCACCGGTGCCGGCAAGCACGTTGGAAATCTGGAAACTGGTCGGCGGAAAATCCGCATCGCCTCCATCCCACTGCCGTGCCGCGAGCGCGGCCAATGCCGGCAAGGCGCGATGCACGGGATTTTCTGCCAGATGCGGATAAGCCACGTGGCCTTGCACGCCGTGCACCATCAACGCGCCGGAAAGCGAACCGCGCCGCCCGATGCGCACGGTATCGCCCAGGCGCGTGCTGGCAGTCGGTTCGCCGACAAGACAAAAATCGATGCGCTGCCCTGTTTCATGGAACTGCCGCGCCACCGCGCGTACACCATCGATGGCATCGCCTTCTTCATCGGAAGTCAGCAGCAACGCAAGCGTTCCAGCGTGTTCTGGGTACTCGGCGACAAAACGTTCGGCCATCACCACCATCGCGGCGACCGACGCTTTCATGTCGGCCGCACCGCGACCATGCAAACGGCCATCACGGATATCGGGCTCGAAGGGATCGCTATGCCACTGCTCGCTCGGCCCGGTCGGCACCACATCGGTATGTCCGAGAAAGCACAGCACCGGCCCGGCTTCTCCGTGCGTGGCCCAGAGGTTTTCCACGTTGCCGAACGGCAGGCGCCGAAGCGTGAAACCCGCCGCCTCCAGACGCGCTGCGATCAGCGCCTGACAGCCGGCATCATGCGGCGTGATCGAGGCGCGACGGATCAGCTCGCAGGTGAGATCCAGCACATCGGACATGCCCTTTCCTCAAACGCCAAAGCGCTTTTTGTACGCCGCATCCTTGAACCCCACCGTCACCACGCCATCGTCGGTGACTGTCACCGGCCGCTTGATGAGCTGCGGATACTCCTTCAGCAACAGCTGCCATTCGGCATCCGAAGCGGGATTCTTGCGCGTGGGCAACAAATTTCGCCATGTGGTGGAGGCGCGATTGATCAGCCCATCCCAGCCACCGAGCTGTGTGGCCCAGGCTTTCAGCGTCGCCGCATCCACGCGGTTCTCGCGGTAATCGATGAAATCGTGCGCGATGGAAAATCGCGTCAGCCAGTTGCGCGCCTTGCGGCAGGTATCGCAGTTGGCAAGGCCATAGAGCTGCACGCTCATGCCTCACCCCGCAGCAACTCATTGATCGACGTTTTGGCGCGGGTTCTTTCATCCACCTGCTTGACGATCACCGCGCAGTAAAGCGAGTGGCTGCCATCGGCGGCCGGCAACGAACCTGCGACGACGACGCTGCCGGCGGGCACACGACCGTAGCTGATTTTTCCCGTGGCGCGATCGTAGATTTTCGTCGATTGCCCAAGGAACACGCCCATGCCGATGACGCTGCCACGCTCCACGATCACGCCTTCCACCACTTCCGAACGCGCGCCGATGAAACAATCGTCCTCGATGATCGTGGGTGCCGCCTGCAACGGCTCCAGCACACCGCCGATACCGACGCCGCCGGACAAATGACAGCGTGCACCGATCTGCGCACACGAACCCACCGTGGCCCAGGTATCGACCATCGTGCCTGCGCCCACATACGCTCCGATATTCACGAAGCTCGGCATCAACACCACGTCGCGCCCGATGTGCGCGCCACGCCGCACCACCGCGCCGGGCACCACGCGTGCACCCACGCTGCCGAATGCGGCCTCGTCGAAACCGGCAAACCGCAGCGGCACCTTGTCCCAGAACGGCGCGGGAGCCGAATCCATCAAGGCACTTTCGTTGACCCGGAACGACAACAGCACGGCCTTTTTCAACCACTCGTTGACCTGCCAACCATCGGTCGAAGGCATGGCGATGCGCAATTGGCCGCACTCGACCGCAGCCAGCACTTCATCCACGAGCGGCCGCGTCGAACCGTCGATCTCGGCCACGGTGAGGTCGGATCGTCTCTCCCACACATCTTCGATGGCATCGCGCCACGCATCGTGCTGTGAATTGGCATGTGACACGCACTGTTCTCCTTGCAAAAAATCCGCGCAAGACTAGCTCAAATGCCGAATTCCGGCAGGAGAACCCGCCATGACAGGCATCGCCCTTGCGACATCCATCTACATCGCATCGAAAGCCCCGGCCGGCTGCGGCATGGTGCAAGTTGCAGTGCGCGTGCATCAGCGACACTATCGCGCCGGAAATCGACAATGGAAATGGGGAATCACATGCGGATGCTGATGAGCTGCCTGGCTGCTCTCGCGTGGACGGCGGCAGCCCACGCCGAACCACTCAGTTACGACTACGCCTACCTGAGCCATCAGGAGGTGGACACCGAAAATGGTCGTGCCAACAACGACGTGTTCGGCATGCACTACGAACTGGGCAAACATCTGCATGTGTTCGGCTCCTATGGCGATGCGGGTGCCTACGGCAACCCCTCCTGGAAAGACAGTCGCGCGTTGCGATTGGGCCTCGCAGGGCGGCGACTGTTCGGCGAGAACACGATGCTGGCATTCAAGGCTGCCGTTGTGCGGGCGCAGTTCGATCGCCCCACCGGCGAGACCGTGAAGGACGATGGCACCAGCCTGATTCTGGAAGTTCGCCACCGCTTCAAACCGTGGCTGGAAGTGATTGCCAGCGGCTCGCGCAATGATGTGCTGGGCTGGAAAACCACCGAATATGTAGCGGGGCCCGTATTCCACGTGCATCAGCGCGTGGCGCTGGGGGCGCTGTATCGACGCATCGAGGGAAATGCAGGATTCGAGGCAACCCTGAGGTGGTATTACTGAAGCCTTCATTGGCTCGCCAGCCGCCATTCCGGGAGCCTCATTGCACCCAGGATGTACCTCGTGGGCGGTGAAGATGTCTCACCGCCCTGCGGTTTGAAATGGCGCCGCTACAACACCGGATGCGACACTCCACGGTCTCGCGTCCCCAGAAACCTCCTTCCCGCATCATGAGCCGCTGGCGCCCTCCTTCCGCAGCCTCCACCGCCGTCATCACCCGGCCGGGCTTCGAGCGTTTGCGTGACGAGTTGAACACCTTGTGGAAGGAGCAGCGACCCGAGGTAGTGAAAGCACTCGCAGCCGCTGCAGCCGAAGGCGATCGCTCCGAAAACGCCGAGTACACCTACCGCAAGAAGCAGCTCGGCGAAATCGACCGCCGGGTGCGATACCTGAGCAAACGACTGGAAGTGCTGAAGGTGGTCGAGACCCGTCCCAGCGATCCGCACGCGGTGTTTTTCGGCGCCTTCGTCGAGGTGGAAGACGAGGATTCGGGCGAACTTGCGCGCTATCGCCTTGTCGGCCCGGACGAAACCGATGCGCGTGCCGGCTGGATCAGCATTGATTCGCCACTGGCGCGCGCCATGCTCGGCAAGCGCATCGACGATGGATTCGAGGCCGAACTACCCGGTGGGAAGCGGCATTTCGCGGTGGTGGCGGTGGACTACGAGGCTTGATCGCTGCGCGCGGAAGCCAGATCACCGAGCACCTGCCACGAGCGCAACTCGCGCCCGCCCAAGTGGTGCAGCAACACACCGCGCATCAAACGCCGCAACTCCCGCAAAGCCGCCGCATCGGGCATGGCATCTTCATGCAATGCCATCAATGCGGCACCCGAGATGCTGCCTGCCGACACCTGCTCGCCCACCGCGCGACGCGGGCCGGATTCTGGATCGAAGCGATAGCGCGCTTCTGGATCAATAGCCGCGCCATCCCCGGCATCCACGCAAAGCTCCAACCCGTAGCCGAGCGCATCGAGCAGGTCGCGTTCGAAACGGCGCAGCTCCCAGCCCGGCGGCGCCTCGGCTGCCAGCGCGTTGAGGCACTGTGCATAGCGCCAGAACAGCGTTTCGTGCGGATCGTGACGCGGCAACAGACGCAGCAACAATTCGTTGAGATAGAACCCGGACAGCAGCGCATCACCGCGCAACGTCAGCGCCGTGCCGGCCGCCTCCGTGGCGGCGAGTTGCCACAACTCGCCGCGCTCGCGGCAGGACAACAGCAGTGGCTGCAAGGGTTGCAACGCCGCGCGCGTCGCCTGTCCGCGTGCGCCGCGCACGCCGCGTGCGATCAGGCCGACGCGACCGTGATCGCGGGTGAAGGCATCCAGCAGCAGGCTGGTTTCACGATAGGGCCGGGCGTGCAGCACATAGGCAGGCTGGAGATCCATGGAAAAGTGGCGTATCGCACGTAACCGGCATTCTGCCCCGGCCGATCACTCGTACCCGAACCCGCGCAAAGCCGCCTCGTCATCCGACCATGCCTCACGCACCTTGCACCAAAGCTCGAGGAACACCTTGCGTTCGAACTGCTGCTCGATGGCGATGCGCGCGGATTGACCGATGGAACGCATGCGCGTGCCACCGGCGCCGATGACGATGGCCTTCTGGCCATTGCGCTCGACATGGATGGTCGCGGCAATGCGCAGCAGCTTGCCCTCGTCGGTGTAGGTGTCGATGGTGACGGTCGTGGCGTAAGGCAACTCCGCACCGAGTTGGCGCATCAGTTGCTCGCGGATGAGTTCGGCAACGAGGAAGCGCTCGCTGCGATCGGTAATCTCGTCCTCGCCGAACAAGGCCTCCGATTCAGGCAACAAGCCGATCAGGCCACGGCGCAAATCGTCCAGGCCCACGCCTTTTTCGGCCGATACCGGGAACACCTCGACGAAATCCCGTCCTTCGGTCACCTTGGCCATGAAGGGCAACAATTCGCCCTTGTCGCGAATGCGATCCACCTTGTTGATGACCAGCACGCGCGGCAAGCCACTCTCAGCCAACACGGCGAAGGCGGCTTCGTCTTCGTCGCGCCACTGCCCAGCTTCGATCACCAGCACGCCGAGCTGCACATCAGCCAGGGAGCCACGCGCAGCGCGATTCATGTAGCGATTGATGGCGCGCTTGCCATCGCTGTGCAGGCCGGGCGTATCGACGAACACGATCTGCCCCGCATCACTGGTATCGATGGCAAGAATGCGATGCCGCGTGGTCTGCGCCTTGGGCGAGACGATGCTGACCTTGTAGCCGACCACGGCATTGATCAGGGTGGACTTGCCGACATTGGGCCGTCCGATGACGGCAACCAGGCCGGCACGAAAATGCGATTCGCTCATGGATGCTCGCGAAATGAGGAAAAATCAATCAGGAAGACGTTCGAGGATGTCACGCGCAGCGCGCTGCTCGGCCTGCCGGCGCGAGCTGCCGTCGGCACTGGCCTCCATCGCGGGAGATACGAGGCGGCAGGCGACATCGAAGATCCGGTCGTGCTCGTCACCGCGTGTTTGGAGCAAAACATACTCAGGCAGCGGCAAGCCACGCGCCTGCAACCACTCCTGCAACCGGGTCTTGGCATCCTTTTCGGTGCCCGTCTCGGCCAGTGTGACGAAACGTGGCTCGAACCAGCGCAGTGCAGCGCTCCGGCAAGCCTCGAAACCTGCATCAAGGTGAATCGCACCGACGATAGCCTCCAGCGCATCGGCCAGGATCGAATCACGCCGATAGCCGCCACTCTTGAGTTCACCCGGCCCCAATTCAAGCAGATCACCCAGTGCCAGTTCCCTCGCAATGCCGGCAAGGGATTCCTCACGCACCAGTTGCGCACGTGCACGCGTGAGCCAGCCTTCATCGGCTTGTGGAAATCGGTGGTAAAGCGCCTCGGCGACGATCAGGTTGACCAGGCCATCGCCAAGAAACTCCAGACGCTCGTTGTTCCTGCCACTGGCGCTGCGATGCG
>JAEXRB010000110.1 GCA_023438325.1 Pseudomonadota bacterium
CTACAAGGGTGAAGCCTCCGCAACACTGGAACAGGCGGTCAAGAACTTCTCCGAGTACAACACCAGGCTGGAAGTGGCACTGGCGGAAGAACCTCTGGATCTGGCCAAGCTGGACGAGATCCACAAGCTCACCTACACCCTGGAGAACGCGCTGAAGAAGATGCGGAAAGATATGGACGCGCTGGCCGACACGCTGGAAGCGGTGCACAAGGCATCCGAATATGGCGATGCGGAAACCGCCAAGCGTGAAGGTGCGAACTATCTGAAGGTATCGCGCACGCTGGTCAAGTAAGCCATCGGCGCGATCGCATCACGCCATGACGAACGCGCTGAAACCAAAAACCCCCGCTGGCTTGCGCTGGCGGGGGTTTTTCTGTCGATGCGGGCAGCGTGATCGCCGCCGCTTCAGCCGGTCTGGATCAACTGGCCAGCAACGACACATCCGCCACGCTGAGGAAACGATCTGAAATGCGCTTGAGCAAGGCGAGGCGATTGGCCCGCACACGCGCATCCTCGGCCATTACCATCACGCCGTCGAAGAAGGCATCGATGGGTTCGCGCAACTGCGCCAGATGCTTGAGCGTGCTGACGTAATCATGCTGCGCCAGTGCGGCATGAGCCGCGGCCTCGACCCCTTGCAGGGCTTCAGCGAGGCGTTCTTCGGCAGACTCGACCAGCGCAGTCGCATCGATGGTATCGGACACTTCACCCTCGACCTTGCGCAGGATGTTGCCGATGCGCTTGTTGGCGGCGGCCAGAGCAGCGGCTTCCGGCAAGGCAGCGAATTGGCCGATGGCGTCGATGCGGCGATCGAAATCGTAGAGTGAGGCGGGTTTCAATTCGGCGACGGCGTTGAACTGCGTGGCGGGGACGGATTTGGCTTCGTAGTAGCCGCGCAGGCGGTCCACGATGAAGTCATAGAGGTCATTAGCCAATGCCGTCTCGAATCCGCTTCCCGGTGCCCCGCCTTGCGTGAGCACTGTTCCCGTTCGCGCGATGTCGGCATTGGCCGCCTTTACCGCAGTATCCAGAAGCGACTTCAAATCCAGATCAAACCCGGACTCGATCACCGTCCGCGCCAACCCCAGCGCATTGCGCCGCAACGCAAACGGATCCTTGTTGCCGGTCGGCTTGAGTCCCGCCGCAAAACCACCTGCCAACGTATCCAGCCGCTCGGCAATCGCCAGCACCTTGCCCAAGGGCGAAAGCGCGATGTCATCGCCGGCAAAGCGCGGCTGGTAGGCCTCGTCGATCGCCAGTGCCACCTCGGAAGACTCACCGGCGGCCACTGCGTAATGCCGGCCGGCGATCCCCTGCAATTCGGGAAACTCGTTGACCATGCGCGATTGCAGGTCGTTCTTGGAAAGTTCTGCCGCACGCCGTGCCTGTGCCGGATCCACACCCACCTGCACGGCGATGGCCTGCGCCAAGGCGGCCACGCGCTGCACCTTGTCGTGCACGCTGCCGAGCTTGGCCTGGTAGGTGACGGTTTTCAGGCCTTCGCCCATGTCGGCAAGGCCTTGCTTGAGGTCTTCGTCGAAGAAGAACTTTGCATCGGCAAAGCGCGGACGGATCACACGCTCGTAACCGGCGCGCACCTTGCTCACGTCTTTGGATTCGATATTGGCGATGCCGATGAAGTGCTCGGTCAGCGCACCGCTTTCACTCAATACCGGGAAGAACTTCTGGTTGATCTCCATGGTTTCGATCAGGGCTTCCTGCGGTACGGCGAGGAAATCCTTTTCGAAACTGCACGTGACCGGCGCAGGCCATTCGACCAGCGCCACCACTTGTTCGAGGTTGTCGTCGGTGATGCGCGCCACGCCGCCCACGGCGCGAGCGGCCTCTTCGACCTGGGCGCGGATGCGATCACGGCGAGCATCCGCATCCACGATGACGAAGGCGTTTTCCAAAGCCCTGGCATAGTCGTTCGGATGCGTCAGCGTCACCGCCTGCGAATGGTGGAAGCGGTGACCGCGCGTCTGGTTGCCGGCATGGATGCCAAGCAATTCCGTCGCCACGAGCTTCTCGCCCAGCAACAGCACCAGCCAATGCAACGGACGGGCGAAGCCGTATTCGTTGCTGCCCCAGCGCATCGGCTTGGGAATCGGCATCGCGGCGACGGCTTCGCGCAGGATTTCCGGCAGCAAGGTTTCAGTCGCCACACCGGCATTGACGGCGCGATGCACGAAGCGCTCGCCCTTGGCATCGGTGAGGCGCTCCAATTGCGTCCACGCGATACCGTTCTTGGCTGCGAAACCTTCCAGTGCCTTGGTCGGCTTGCCTTCGGCATCCAGTGCGATGTTGAGATACGGGCCAAGCACCTCGCTGGCCTGTTCGGCCTGCGTCAGCGCCACGCCGGGCAGAAGCACGGCAAGACGGCGCGGCGTGAACAGCGGCTTGGCATCGCCACGCGCCACCGTGATGCCGCGCTTTTCCAGGCCGGCAACCACGCCATCGAACAAGGCCTGCGCCAATCCGGGCAGCGCCTTCACCGGCAATTCTTCGGTACCCAGTTCAATCAGAAGCGGCTGCATGCTCATGCCTTGGCCTCCTGTGCAACATTCTTGAGGCCGGGAAACCCGAGCTTTTCGCGTTGTTCGAAATAGGCTTGCGCCACGTTCTGGGCCAGCTTGCGAACGCGCAGGATGTAGCGCTGGCGTTCGGTCACGGAGATGGCGCGACGCGCATCGAGCAGGTTGAAGCTGTGCGATGCCTTGCAGACCTGATCGTAGGCCGGCAGCGGCAGGCCGATTTCGACCAGCTTCAATGCCTCCGCTTCGCACGCGTCGAAGCGGTGAAAGAGCTCGGCCACATCGGCATGCTCGAAGTTGTACGCGCTCTGTTCGCGCTCGTTCTGCAGGAACACGTCGCCATAGGTGACCGCACCCTGCGGGCCCACCGTCCAGATCAGGTCGTACACGTTGTCGCATTCCTGCAAGTACATGCAGAGGCGCTCCAGACCGTAGGTGATTTCACCCAGCACCGGCTTGCACTCCAACCCACCGGCCTGCTGGAAGTACGTGAACTGGGTGACTTCCATGCCATTGAGCCAAACCTCCCAGCCCAGGCCCCAGGCGCCCAACGTCGGCGATTCCCAGTTGTCTTCGACCAGTCGCAAGTCGTGTGTGAGCGGATCGATGCCGAGCGCCTTGAGCGAATCGAAATACAGCTCGACGATGTTGTCCGGATTCGGCTTCATCGCCACCTGGTACTGGTAGTAATGCTGGAGCCGATTGGGATTTTCGCCGTAGCGGCCATCGGCCGGACGCCGACTGGGCTGCACGTAGGCGGCATTCCACGGCTCGGGGCCAAGCGCGCGCAGAAAGGTGGCGGGATGGAAGGTACCGGCGCCCACTTCCAGATCGAGTGGCTGGATCAAAACGCAGCCTTGCTTGGCCCAGAAATCGTTGAGAGTCTGGATGAGTTGCTGGAAGGTCGGCCCGGTCATCGGCATCGGCATGCTGGGAAAAGCGTTCGATTATACGGCCAGACACCCGCAAGCCACGACGAAACCCCCTTCTACCCCTCGCCATCCGGCTTGCGGCTGTTCTTGCACCGATACATGGCTTGATCGGCCACGTGCAGCCATTGTTCGTACCGGCCTGACAGTAGGCATGGGCAAGGTGTCGTTCTTCCTGGTTCTGGCGATCTGAGGCCATCGGCAACTCCGCTTGGCAGTTAAGCGGCTCAGGTCAGGTCGTCTGGGCCGCTTCACAACCGTTGGTGTTGCGAATCGAAGTTGAATCCGCCCTGCCCCACCCGATTCTCACCCCGCAGCCACGACGACTGTCCCTGCGTGGGCCGGGCGGATGCCCGCGCCGTTTCGATCAGGAACGATGTACCTTTGTGCGTTCCGGGCTCGTATCGATTGCAAAGTGGCCCGCGCTGGATTCCCGCATGTCGTCTGCTCCCAAGCTCCCGCGTCTTTCCGACCGCAACCGCTTCCCCGTCGCAACCCGACTCGGTTTCGATCAGGTCATCGCCGCTCTGGCCGAAGATGGCCTGGTTTCCGACGACGATGTGAAACGCGCCCGGCAAGCGGTGCGTGAGCAACGCGCCGGCGTGGACATCCATCCGCTGGTGCTCGTGGCCAACCTCAAGTTCCGCAATCGCAAACATCCCGCCAGCGAACTGAATCTGGAAACGCTCAGCAACTGGCTGGCGCAACAGTGCGGGGTGCGTTACCTGCGCATCGATCCGATGAAGGTCGACGTGCCCGCCGTCACCGCGCTGATTTCCCACGCCTACGCCCAGCGCCACCGCATCCTGCCGGTGGCGGTGAATGCCGAACGCGTGGTGATTGCCACCAGCGAGCCGACCGATCTGCGCTGGCAACCTGATCTGGCCCAGATCCTGCGGCGCGAGATCATCGTCGTGGTCACCAATCCGCTGGATCTGGCGCGCTACACGATGGAGTTCTTCGGCGTCACCCGTTCAGTGCGCGGGGCCAAGGATTCGCGCGAGGAAAATCCGACCGTCTCCATGCCCAGTTTCGAGCAGTTGGTGGAACTGGGTCGTGCGGGCGAAGTGGGGGCGGATGACCGCCATATCGTCCACATCGTCGATTGGCTGTTGCAGTACGCCTACGAGCAGCGCGCCTCGGACATCCACCTGGAGCCGCGCCGCGACATCAGCCGGGTGCGCTTCCGCATCGATGGCGTGCTGCACAAGGTGTTCGAATTGCCGACGCCGGTGATGATCGCGGCGATCAGTCGCATCAAGGTGCTCGGACGCATGGATCTGGGCGAGCGCCGCCGGCCGCAGGATGGCCGCATCAAGACCCGTTCGCCAGGTGGGCGCGAGGTGGAAATGCGCCTGTCCACCATGCCCACGGCGTTCGGCGAGAAGTGCGTGATGCGCATCTTCGACCCCGACACCGCCGTGAAATCCACCGAAGAACTGGGTTTTGACAACCACGAGGCCGAACACTGGAAGGAGCTGACGTCACGTCCGCATGGCATCGTGCTGGTGACCGGCCCGACCGGCTCGGGCAAGACCACCACGCTGTATTCCACCCTCAAGCGCCTCGCCACGGCAGACGTGAATGTCTGCACGGTGGAAGATCCGATCGAAATGATCGCACCCGAACTGAACCAGATGCAGGTGCATCACGCCATCGACCTGAGCTTCGCCGCCGGGGTGCGCACGCTTTTGCGACAGGATCCGGACATCATCATGATCGGCGAGATCCGCGACCTGGAAACCGCGCAGATGGCCGTGCAGGCTTCGCTCACCGGCCATCTGGTGTTGTCCACCCTGCACACCAACGATGCGCCTTCGGCCATCACGCGCCTGCTCGATCTGGGCGTGCCGCATTACCTGATCCAATCCACCCTCAACGGCGTGTTGGCACAGCGGCTGGTGCGCACCTTGTGTCCGCACTGCAAGAAACCTGCTGCGCTGGACGACGATGGCTGGGCGGTGTTGTCCGATGGCCTGGACATCGAAAAACCCGCCACCGGCTTTGCCGCACGCGGCTGTCTGGAGTGTCGTCACAGCGGTTACCTTGGACGCGTCGGGTTGTACGAGCTGTTGCTGGTTACCCCGCCAGTGCGCAGCCAGATTCGGCAGGACATGGAGCAGGCCGCGTTCGCCCGCACCTGCGTTGCGCAGGGTATGCAGACCTTGCGCCGTGCCGGTGCGCAGAAGGTGGCGCAAGGCATGACCACGATTGCCGAAGTGCTGGACGTACTGCCACCACCTGAATGACTACGTTTTATTCCAACCCGGATTATTCCAGCCCGGATTACTTTCCAAGGAGAACAGCATGAGCATCCGCAGCGTCCCCGCCGGCAACGGCGTCACCTGGATCACCGAGGGCGTGGCCCTGATCCTGAAAAACCCCGGCCCCTTCGTGTTGATGGGATTGGTCATGGCGGTGGTCGGCATCATTCCGATCCTGGGTTCGCTGGCGTTGGCGATCATAGGTCCTGCGCTGTATGGCGGCATCGCCTGGGCGGCGCGCGAACAAGCCCGCGGCGGCACGGCCCAGTTCGACCATCTCGGCCAGGCCTTTCGTGAAGAAGGCAAGGTCGGGCCGATGCTGCTGCTGTGCCTGCCGGGCATCGTCTGCGGCGTGATCGCCGGCATCGTGATCGTGATCTTTGCCGCCATCGCACTGGCCGGTGCCGGAGTTTCGGCGGCCACCGAATCCCCGGCGGCGCTGTTCGCCAGCCTCGGTATCGGCGGGCTCTTGGTGTTCGTGGTGGTCATGGCGGTGGCGCTGGTGGCATTTGCGCTGACCTTCTTCGCCATTCCGGACGTGATGTTCGCGCGCAACGATGCTTTCGCGGCGATGAAGGAAAGTGTGCGCGCCTGCCTGGCCAATGTCGGCGCGGCCTTGCTGTACCTGCTGGTGCTGGTGCTGGCATTCTTTATCGCCACTTTCGTGCTGAGCCTGGTTTCCGCGATCCTGGCGCAGCTCTTGGTGATGATCGTGGTGGCCCCGGTCGCAGCCGCGTCGATGTATCTGGCCTGGAAAGATGTCTACGGCGAAACCACGGCGGAACTGCCGGCCGTACCACCTCAGCCGCCCGAACCGCCGCAGGATGGCGGCGGCATCGCCGCCTGATGACACCTCGCCAGCGCGTTTAATCCGGACTTAACCCGGCATGGGTTAGTGTCGCGACCCCACGCATCCGGCTACCGGCTGCGACGCCAGGATGCCCATGGGTCAGATCACGGAAGAGACGCAACGCGAACGACACATGCAGGCGGTCATCCTGGCCGCCTGCATCGTCGGGCATATCGGCCTGGGTTTCTGGTTGGCACGCGCGCCGCTTGATCTGGCGCGTGACGACGTGGCGCTGCAAATCAGCTTTATTCCGGCGCCTTCCGAAGCGGTGCAGGTGCTTGCGCCGCCGCCCTTTCCCGCTGCGCCACAACGCGCTTCACGCAATGCCTCTCGCCCGCGCGCCACGCCTTCTGCGCCTCCAGATCGACCGGCAACCCAGGCGCAGAGCGCGCCCGAGTCGTTGCCAGCGGATCTATTGCAGCCACGCCCCAGCACCGCCCGCCTGCTCGATGCTGCGCAAACTGCTGCGCGTGCCGGTATCGACACCGCCATGCCGGCAGCGCGCGACCCCACCCAACGCCGCGCCGCGCGCGTGCCAGGCCGGGTGGAGGCTTACACCCCGGAAGCCTATGTGCTGCGACGCGAAATCTCGCCCGAGGATGTGGTCAATGCCATCGGCGGCCTGCTCTTTGGCGGCAATATCGACCCCTGCCCGGATACCCGCAGCAAGATCCACGACCTGGTCGCACGCAACGATCCGCGCAGCGAGGACGAACTGCGCGTGCTGATCGACCGCGAGCGGCGGCGTTGTCGTTGATGCCGGGATTGGGGATTCGTGAGAGCAGCACGGCTTTTCGCTTTTCGCGTTTCCCAATCCCCGCCCTCAGAACCCGTACTGGAACAACAACAGGTTCTCACCGCGATTGCGTCCGCCGGTGTTGGCGTTGGAGAGATGCCGCAGCGACACGGTGAAACGCTGGTAGCGATAACCGATGCCGGTCATGAACTGCCAGTGCTCGGACAGCGCCTCGGTATCCGAATTGGTGGCCGCGATGCCGCCCTGGGCAAACCAGCCGTTCCAGGTGAATCGCTTGGATACCGACGCAAAGTACACGCGAGGCGTATGCATCGCCGGCGCGTCGCGCGCATCGATGACACCAGCCATGAACTCCCATGGATGCCTGGCCTTGGTTTCCCAGCTCAGCGTCGCGGTCTTGCTGCTCACGCCCTCGATTTCATCCACTGCCCCAATCCCCACATGCACACCGGCGGTGGCGACGGAAAGGTTGAGCAGGGCCATCAGTCCGATGCAGCAAAGAGAGCGATACATATCAAAAAGGCTTGGAAAAATAGGGGTTCGAAATGATAGCCGTGGATACATCCAGCGCATGGTCAGACAAAGGCCCCGAGGCAAAACAACGACTGAATGGTCAGGAGCAATTCACGTCCGCAGCAACGCCGACCCGTAGCATGACCGCCCTTTCGCGCCATTCGGCGTGTCTGTTCCGACTGGAGACAACAACATGAAAAAGCAAACCTCCCTGCTCGCCGCCGCCCTGTCCCTGGCCCTTCCGATGGCTGCCTCGGCGCAGGATTCCGGTTGGTCGGGCACCGGCGAATTCGGTCTCGCCATGGCGCGCGGCAATGCACGCT
>JAEXRB010000122.1 GCA_023438325.1 Pseudomonadota bacterium
TAGGCAATATGCGGCGGTGCGATCGGGTTGGACTTGTCGTCCAGCTCATCCACGCCGGCAACAATGCCCATGCGGTAGTTGAGCTGGCCGAGCGTGGGGCCGAGAAGGCGCGAAAGCGCGGTGGCGATCATGCTGGTACCCAGCTGCTCTTCCAGCTGCTCTTCGGAGACCAGACTCAACTCGCGTGATTCACTCAGCGAACGCTCCAGATCCACTTCCAGCGGATTGCGCCGCTCCAGCGCAGCGAAGGCCGTGGCCAAGTGCTCCAGATAGCGCTGTTCGACCAGCGGACGCTGCTTGCGCAGCTCGCGCATGGCGTCGAAATAGTCCTGATTGCTGACCGTGCCATCGGCGCGCTGGACAAAGTCGAACAGCGTGTCGTCGGCCTTCTCCAGAACTTCAGCCGCCAGCCCGGACAAGCGTTTGAGCGCACGGCTGCGAATCGTGGCAAGCATCGGATTGACCTCGCCACGCGCAACACCGGCGCGGGCGTTGAGATCGACGATCTTGTCCGTGGGGGATGGTGCGGTCATAGTCTGAAATCTCCGGCACAAAACATATCGGCCTTGCGGCCCATCATCGGCAGGCTGCGACCACGCCCCGCCGCCCCCGGATTTCCCCGGCGATGACTGTATGCCAGATTCTAATGTCCGGGGTGTGAACCTTCTCCCGCTTCTCCCGCACATGGGCCGCCATCACATGCAACCGCTCGATTTTCTGGATCAACGGCGCTCCACGCCTTCCCGCCAGCTCGGCCTGCCAGGCCCATCACCCGAACAATTGCGCCAGATGCTCGCCTCGGCCATGCGTGTTCCCGACCACGGCAAGCTCGCGCCATGGCGCATCCTGGCCATCGGGGGCGCCGCGCGGCTACGGCTCGGGGAGTTTCTGGCACAGCGCACGCTGATGCTGGATCCGGCGGCCCCGGCAGCCGTGGTGGAAAAGGATCGTCTGCGCTTTTCCCACGCGCCGCTCGTGCTCGCCGTGATTGCCGCCCCGCAACCACACTCCAAGGTGCCGGAGATCGAACAGATCCTCAGCGCCGGAAGTGTCTGCTTCGCCATGCTTCAGGCCGCGCAGGCTTTGGGCTTCGGCGCCCAATGGTTGACGGGCTGGCCGGCCTACGACAGCGTGGTGATGGCGCACCTCGGCCTGCGCGACGGAGAGTCGATCATCGGGTTCATCCACATCGGCAGCGCGAAGGAATCCGCACCCGAGCGCGTGCGACCCGCGCTGGATGAACACTTCTCGGTGTGGAGCGGTTGATGCCCACCCTCCACCTCGTCGACGCCAGCCTCTACATCTTCCGCGCCTGGCACTCACTGCCGCCCGACGACTTCGTCGATGCCCAGGGCCATCCCGTCAACGCGGTACACGGATTCGCGCGTTTCATGCTGGAGCTGCTCGAGCGCGAACGCCCGCAACACATCGCCGTGGCGTTCGATCAATCCCTGGAAAGCTCGTTCCGCAATACGCTGTACCCGGCTTACAAAGCCAACCGCGAACCGGCACCGGACAGCCTCAAGCGCCAATTCGCGCTGTGCCAGCAATTTGTCGGCGCGCTCGGGCTAACCGTGCTGGCGGATGATCATTATGAGGCCGACGACCTGATCGGCACTCTGCTCACGCGCCAGCGCGCGCGCGGCTTTTCCGGCGTCGTGATTTCCGCCGACAAGGACCTTTCGCAACTGCTCACCCCCGGCGACATCCAATGGGACTACGCCCGCCAGCAGCGCTGGGATGCCGATGGCGTGAAAGCACGCTACGGCGTGCACGCACACCAGATTGCTGACTACCTAGGCCTCACCGGGGATGCCGTTGACAACATCCCCGGCGTGCCAGGCATTGGCGCAAAGACCGCCGCCGCGCTGCTTGAGCATTTTGGCTCGCTCGATGCCGTACTGGCCCGTCTGGACGAACTGCCCTTCCTCCGCCTGCGCGGCGCAGCCTCGCACGCCACGCGCCTGCGCGAACATGCCGATCTGGCACGCATGTCTCGCCAACTCGCCACCATCGCCTGCGACGCACCGCTGCCCGAACGAATCGAGAACGCACGCCGCAGCCGTGGTGACATCACCGCATTGGAAGAAGTGATGGATCTGGCCCGCTTCGGGCCGATGACACGGCGCCGCGCCACGGGCCAGATCGAATAATCACTCTTCTTCGAACTTGACCGGCCCCAGGCCAGACGGATCAGCCGGCGGCGGATTGGCGTTGATCTTGAGGATCTTCGTGCCTTCCAGCTTTTCCTTGCTACGCAGCAGGCCGAAGCGGTCGTAGTTGTCCTTCTGCTGGTTGGCAATCACGAACAGTGTCGTGCCGTCCATCGTGGCTGACCCAGGCGTGCCAAACCGCGGGTGGCTGGCCTCCAGCGGCTGCACCTTGGCAATGGCGTTGCCTTCCGCCGACAGCTCGAAACGCATCACCCGCTTGGGAATCATGCTTGCCTGCACCGCAATCAATGCGCCGTCGCTCCAGGTAAGCGCACTGATACCTTCCAGCGAGAGCTTCAGTGGCACGCGCACGTCGAATGGCTTGAGCGTGGCTAGGTCGACACCGAAGATGCCCAACTGTGGATCGGCCATGTAAAGGGTCCTGCCGTCATCGGATACAGTGATCGCTGAAATCCCGGTCAACATCGGCAGATGCATGATGCGGCGAAACTGATCGTCACGTACCTGATAGATGGCTCGGTTGATGGCATCGGCCACATAAACCTCACCATCCTTGCCCAACACGATCGAGGACAGGAAGAACGGCTGCCCAGCCTGTGCCGGCGGCGACAGGAAGTGCTTGATGAACTTGCCGGTTTTCAGGTCGAACTGGAAGATGCCGGCACGGCCGAAGTCCTTTTCGGCGTCATAGCCCTTGAAATGCGGCACCGCCGTCGAGGCCACCCACAGGAAGCCACGCTTGGCATCCACGGCCAGATCGAACACCGACCACATGCCGTTCTTGTCGTCCGTGCTGGCCAGTGCCGTGAGCTTGCCGCCGTCTTCGACCACATAGACCTTGCCCTCGCGCGCACTGCCAACCAGCAACTTGTTGCGCGAAGAATCGAACGCCAGGCTTTCCAGCAGCAAATCTTCGCGCGGCAGGGTGTAGGCCAATTCGCCGCTGCCGTAAGGGGCGCGATTGGCATCGAAGTTATCGACAATGTACGTCCAGACCGGAGTATTGGAAACGTTGGAAAAACGCTCATCACCACGCAGGTCATAGGCATAGCCCGCATTTTGCAGCTCAACCAGCAGGGTGTAGACCTCGCTTTTCTTGTCGTCGCGTGCCAGCGTCAATGCCTTGTCGAGCCTGTAAGCCCCCAAATGCGGACGCAGCGCGATACGACGATCCAATGCCGCAAGTTCGATGTCTTTGTCGCCCTCTCGACGGGCATGATCCACCAATTCGGTAAGTTCCGCGGGCTCCTTGATCTGCGCAATCTGCTCGATCACCGCAGCTTTTTCCGCTGGCACCGCGGCCTGCGGCACCGAATCCTGCGCAATGCATGGGAG
>JAEXRB010000176.1 GCA_023438325.1 Pseudomonadota bacterium
CAACGGTACGCCGCAGGGGCAGGACACCGGTCTGGCATATCCGATCGAGCGCACTTTCAGCGAGTGGAAACGCAGCGAATACGCCAATGCATTATTCCGCGATGGCATGGAGGCTGACGGAGATGGCGTGCCCGGCAAGGTCGTTGCGAGCCCCCAGCCCTGTCAGGACTGCCACATGCCGCAGGCCAGGGCTCCGGCTTTCGATCCCGAAGCTTTGCTCTATGCCTGCTCGATCGGATCGCCACCACCTCGCAACGGCAATCTTCCGACGCATGAGTTGGTGGGCGGCAATGCCTGGATTCCGCAGGTTCTGAAGGGCGAGTATCCGGGATTGAAGCGCGACGATGCGTTTGACCGAACCTCCGCCTGGGCCACGCAAATGCTGGCCGAGCGCACCGCTCAGGTGGAAGCGCGTGCGACGCGCACGGCGGGTGGTTTGTCAGTGCAGGTGAAGGTCACCAATCTGGCTGGCCACAAGCTGCCAACGGGCTATGGCGAGGGCCGGCGCATGTGGCTGGATGTGGATGTGCGCGATGCCCATGGCGTTTCGATATGGCGCAACGGCGCATTCGATCCTGCTACCGGCGACCTTTCCATCGATGCGCAGAGCAAGGTCTACGAGATCAAGCAGGGCATCTGGGACAGCACCACGGGCCACTGTCGAACGCAGGATGACAAGGGGCGCGAGATCTTCCATTTTGTGCTCAACAACTGCGTGGCCAAGGACAATCGCATTCCGCCGCTGGGCTTCACCGGCAGGAATGATCCGGAAGTAACCAGTTATGCCTACAGCTATCCGGAAACCGCACCGGGATCGGGCATCAGCGTGAATCACGACACCACATCCTACGCCGTGCCGTTGCCATCCGGCGTGGCGTGGCCGGTAACGGTGGATGCGCGGCTCAAGTACCAGATTGCCAGCAAGGATTACATCGAGTTCTTGCGCGATCAGGCGATCGATCGCAATTTCGAGGCCGAGAATGTCCTGTGCGCGGGAGGGCCTGGTCGTCCCTTCACTGTGGGGCCGCAGGACAAGACGCGTGGTCAGTACATGTTCGATCTATGGGCCAATCCCACCTACGGCCGTTCGCCGCCGCTGGATGCTGGGCAGCACGCAGTCAGCGTTCCGGCGCCGTGAGCGGCACCTCTGACGCGTTTGAAACAAGGGGAGGTTCCGTGCCTGTGGCACGGCTTCGCGCCGTTCCGGTGCGTCTTCGGGAGTGATGCAGTGAATCGTTTTAGTGTGGTGATATTGCCGGCGCTTGTGGCTGCCGGCATGGCAATGGGTGCGGCATTTTCAGTCGGGGCCAGCGAGCCGTCGGCTATGGTTGCCGGGCAGTTTGCGCGATGGAAGATTTGGGGTGGCGAGGTTACGTTCCGCTGGAATCGCGATCTGATGACCCATCTGGGGGTGACGGTGTCGCCCGGCATTTCCGGCAGCAGGGCTGATATGTATGGGCGGGAGGAGTTCGCGATAGGTGACGCCTCCGCGCTGGATTTTGCCGTGAATGAGGGAGGCTTCGGCGGATTCACCGGCGGAGCGCTGATCGTGCGCGGCGGCTTCCATCTGGATGCAGGCAACGAGCGTATCGTGTTCCGCGATCTGCGCCTGGTTCCGCGTAGCGATGATGGCTTCATCCTCGACGTGGTAAGCGGCGATGGTGCTGCGTGGTTCTACATCGACCGGATGATGTACGTGGTTGAAGGTGGCGAGGTCCCGGTGCTGGCAATCAAGACCATGGATCTGCGCATCGCTCCGGCATTGGCGCAGCGTTTGGGCAGGCCGTTGGTGGCAGGTTTGGCGGTGGCTGATCTTTCGATGCACACCCGGATCCATTCCGAGGGTGGCGACATCACGCTCTTCCAGCCCAGTGGCGGCAGCTCTAAATGGCCGGGTGATTCCGTGCCCGGTGTACAGGGCGCGTACTACCAGGCCGATGTATTCATGCACCACTTCACCACGCAGTTCATGCGCGGCAGCAACATGACGGGCCCCTCAGGCAGTGGGAAAGTGGTGTTCACGCCATCATCCACGCTGCGCAACAACCGCAACAATGGCTCGAGCCAGCCGACGTTTCCTTCACAGTCCGGTCAATACCCGGCGTCTGATTCCCTTGGCACCAGCACGGCGCTGTATGCAGCCGACATCGTCTGGAATGACCGCAAGCGCAATCCAAGCCCCGTCACGCCGCCATACAGCAACGATCAGCATCCCTATCTGATCTGGAATCTGTATCGCATCGATGCCGCGGGGCGCATCGAGCAGATTGGCCGATCCGGCGTCAAACATGCGTTCCTGACGACCAACACTTCCTGTGACCAAAACCCGGGGACTGGTTACATTCTGGGGCGGGGATGTGTGGACACGTATGGCACCGGAAACAATGATTATGCGCCGGATCTGGGGCCGCGCAGCGAGATCATTCCAGCCACCGGTCAATGGGGGCGGTGCGGCTCGGTGTTCGATGCCGATTGCAATGGTGTGATGGATGCGGGGCAGCCTTGCTCCAACATTTCGGGTGTTCCCAACTGCAGCACCTGGGTTTACAGGATGCAGGTGGATGAGCGTGATATCAGCCCGACGGTCAATCCCGATGCTGCCTACTGGTTCGAGTCCTGGTACATCGTTCGTGACGACATCGACATCTACAACACCATGCAGA
>JAEXRB010000183.1 GCA_023438325.1 Pseudomonadota bacterium
CACTGAAAGAGTTGCCCAACGACACCCCGTATTGATCACCGCGTCGCGCAGGTCTGTCAGGCCGGGTGGATCGCACCCAGCACGCGTGGCCCGCATGCCCCCGTGACATTCGGCAGGTTGCCTGCCATGCCGTTCAAGGTTTGCCGCGCCAGCCACGCAAAGCCCATGGCTTCGACAAAATCCGGGTCGATGCCGATGCGGGCCGTCGAGTCTACGGTCACGCCATCCAGCAATTGCGACAGGCGCTGCATCAAGGTGCGGTTGTGTACGCCACCGCCACAGACCAGCAGCCGGCGAACGCCGGGCAAGTGGGCCAGCAAGGCCTGCACGACGCTGCGGGCGGAAAGCTCCAGCAACGTGGCCTGCACATCCGCAGCCGCCAGCGCGCGCGTGGCGAGGCGCTCATGCAGCCACGGCAGGTGGAACAGGTCGCGGCCGGTGCTTTTGGGGGGCGGCAACATGAAATAGGGCTCGGCCAGCAACACACTCAACAGCGACTCATCCGCGAGGCCGCTGGCGGCAAAGCGGCCCTCGGCATCAAAGCCGATGCCGTGGTGATGCAGCATCCATGCGTCCATCAGGCCATTGGCCGGGCCGGTGTCAAAGCCGATGATTTCGCCGGAACGCGGCAGCAAGGTCAGGTTGGCAATGCCACCAAGGTTCAGCACGGCCACATCGTCTTCGCGGGCTGCCAGCATCCTGGCGTGGAACGCGGGCATCAACGGCGCGCCTTGCCCGCCTGCGGCCACGTCGCGACGGCGGAAGTCGGCGATGGTGGTGATGCCGGCGCGTTCGGCGATCAGGTTGGGATCACCCAGTTGCCAAGTGAAAGGCGCATCGCCGAAGGGGGCGTGGCGCAAGGTTTGACCGTGTGAACCCAGGGCGGCCACATCACCGGCGCAGCGACCGCATTCATCGAGCAGATCACGCGCTGCCTGTGCGAAGGCAGCGCCGATGCGGTGGTCCAGCCGTCCGACCCGATCCAGGTCGATAGACGTGGCAGCTTGCGATACTGCGAGGACTTCGTCGCGCAACGCAGGGGCGTAGGCAAAGGTGCGCGCGGCGATCAGCTCGGGAGCGTCGTGCGTGTCAAAGCGCACCAGCGCGGCATCGATGCCATCCGCGCTGGTGCCGGAGATCAGTCCGAGATAGAGCCGTGTATCGGTTGCTGCTTCAGCGTGCGGCATAGTGCCGCTTGGCATCGAGCAGCTCGAGCTTGGCCAGCAGCGGCTGGGTCTGCTGCTGGAAGCGCGCCAGTTCGGCCTTGGGCAGCGGCTCGGGCTTGGGCAGCGTCATCTTGAGCGGGTCGCGGTGCGCGCCGTTGACGCGGAACTCGTAGTGCAGATGCGGGCCGGTGGCCAGGCCGCTGCTGCCGACGTAGCCAATCACATCGCCTTGTCGCACGCGCGTGCCCTTCTTGTATTTCCCGAACTTGGACAGGTGCGCGTACAGCGTGGTGTAGCCACGGCCGTGATCGACGATGACGGTGTGGCCATAGCCGTTCTGCCAGCCGGCAAAACTGACCCGGCCCTCGCCGGCCGCCATGATCGGTGTACCGCTGCGCGCGGCATAGTCCACGCCCTTGTGCGCCCGCATCGTGCCCAGCACCGGGTGCCTGCGCGCGGTGGTGAACAGCGAGCTTATCCGGGTGAACTCCACCGGCACGCGCAGGAAGCTCTTCTTCATCGGACGGCCGTCGAGATCGAAATACTCGCTGCGGCCGTCGGCAAAGGTGTAGCGAAAGGCATGATAGCGCTTGCCTTGGTTCATGAAGCTGGCCGCGATGATGTCGCCGCCGCGCAGGCGTTCGCCATCGCGATAGATCTCTTCGTACACCACGCTGAAACTGTCGCCGACGCGCAGATCCTGCGTGAAATCGATGTCGTAGCCGAATACCTTGGCCAGCTCCAGCACCGTGCCGGTACTCAGGCCTGCCTTGGAGGCTGCGCCGAACAGCGAGCCTTCGATGACCCCGTTGCCCATGTTGATGCGGCGCTGGATGTCGCGCTGGGTGACCTCCTCGCGCAGGGTGTTGTCGTCGACGTGCACGGTGACGAAGCTGGCTTCATCGCGCTCGAAACGCAGGCCACGCAGATCGCCGTCGGCGCTGATGTTGAACTCGAATCGCGCACCGGCGCGCACGCGGGTGAGCGGCTCGCGCAGTGATTTGTGTTCAAGCAGCCGATGCAGCGTGGTGTTGGACAAGGAGAGCGAGGCGAAAACCACCCCCATGGTCTGGCCGGGCTTGATTTCCACCACACGCCATTCCGATGGCGTGGGCGCCGTCGCGACATCGGCCGCGTCGTGGGCGTGATCGTGCGTGTCGGTGGCAATGGTTTCAGGTTCGGGCAGCGGCAGCGGCTGTACCCAGCGCTGTACCGGGTGGTCATCCAGCGTGGAGTTGGCGAAACCCGGGCCGATGGCGGCAACCAGACATACCGTCGCGGCCACCATGCTGCCCATCAACCATTTTTCGTGCCGACGCTGTGCGACCAGGTCTGAAGGCGATGTGGTGGGGCTATCCATGCCCTTGTGCCGCGCGTGATTCGCTTCTGCGCTGTCGCGGCGGTGGCTTCCGTTTCCGTGCATCGATTGTCCCTGCGCGTGCGCGCGAAGTCGTCAAAATCGGCCGAAACGATAACCAGCGTGAAATGCTTGCGTCAACTCTTTGTTCGGCCTAGGTTTTTTCCTGAACAGGTTTAACGTCGCGTTAACATGATCGTTGCGGGCGGGCCTTGTCCTGCGCGGGTGTGGCTGCCTCCCGGATCACGATGTTTTAAGCTGCCCTGTCCTGCGGCCGATGGCAGCCGCAATCCCACACCACATATAGATAGATACGAGGCACATCCCTGTGACCGCTCTGCAGCACGCTTTGGACATGATCGGCCGTGGCGCCGACGAGATCATCAAGCACGAGGAGCTGGAAGCGCGGCTCAAGCTCGGTCGCCCTCTGCGGATCAAGGCAGGTTTCGATCCCACAGCCCCCGACTTGCACCTCGGCCACAC
>JAEXRB010000201.1 GCA_023438325.1 Pseudomonadota bacterium
GGTTTACCGGGCGCCCGGTGGCCAGGCCCTTGCGGCCTTCGTCCCACGCGGTGCCGGCGATGTCCAGGTGCGCCCAGCGCTGCTGGCCTTCGGTGAAGCGGGCCAGGAAGCAGGCGGCGGTGATGGCGCCGGCCGATTTGCCGCCGATGTTGGCCATGTCGGCAGCGACCGAATCCAGCATCGGCTGGTAGTCGTCCCAGATCGGCATGCGCCAGGCGCGGTCGTGGCTGGATTCACCTGCGGCCAGCAATTCGGCGGCGAGGGCGTCGTCGCGGCTCATCAGGCCGTGCGCGTGTTTGCCCAGTGCGATCACGCAGGCGCCGGTGAGCGTGGCCACGTCGATCAGCGTGGCTGGTTCGAAGCGTTGTGCGTAAGTGAGCGCATCGCACAGGATCAGGCGGCCTTCGGCGTCGGTGTTGAGCACTTCGATGGTTTTGCCGGACATCGAGGTGAGGACGTCGCCGGGGCGATAGGAGGCGCCGTCGGGCATGTTTTCCACCGCGGCCGCGATGGTGACGAGGTTGAGCGTGAGGCCGAGCCGCACGGTGCTGAGGAAGGTGCCGAGCACGCTGGCGGCGCCGCACATGTCGAACTTCATTTCCTCCATGCCGGGGCCGGGCTTGATCGAAATGCCGCCGGTATCGAAGGTGATGCCCTTGCCGACCAGCACCTGCGGCCTCACGCCTTCGCCGGCGCCGTTGTAACGCAGCACGATAAGCTTGGGTGGATTGGCGCTGCCCTGTGCCACGCCGAGCAGCGAGCCCATGCCGAGGGCCTGCATCTGCTCGCGGTCGAGCACTTCCAGCGAGACTTTTTCGCTGATGCCGGCAATGCGCGTGGCTTGTTCGGCCAGATAGGCGGGATTGCAGATGTTGGGCGGGAGGTTGCCCAGTTCACGTGCCAAGGTGACGCCATCGGCGATGCCTTCGGCGATGCGCAGTTCGTCGCCGCAGGCTTCATCGCCGGAAAGGCTCAGCGCGGCAAGCGGGGACGTCTTGGCGGATTTTTTTGTGGTGGTGTAGGTGTAGCTGGTATGGAGGGCAGCCAGTGCCGCCTGGCGGATTTTCCAGCCTGCATCACGCCCGGTCACGTCGATCTCGGGCAGGGTGCTGTGGATGCGCGCGACCGGGCCGCCCTTGAGTGCGCGGATGGATTCGGCTGCGGTCTTGAGATAGCGGCTGGTGTCGACCTTGTTCGCTTCGCCGACACCTGCCAACAACACGCGCGGCGCCTGGATGCCGTCCAGCGCGAGCAGCAGGGCGCAGCGCCCGGCCTTGCCGGAAACGTCGCCGCTCTTGAGCAGTGCGGAGATGCGGCCGCCGCAGGCTTCGTCGAGTTGTTGTGCGGCGGGGGACAGTCCGGTGTCTTCGAACACCGCCGCGATCACGGCGTCGGTATCGATGTGGGCGGGATGGGCGCGCAGCAGACTCAGGTTCAGGCTCATGGTTTTCCTGCAAGGGGGTGACGGGCGATACTTCGACGCCCTCAAACGGCGTCGGCGCATGTGTCGCAGACGCGACGGAACCCAAGATTCTAGTGCAAACCCATTCCGCCCCGAACACACGCGCCATGGCGCATGCCCGCAGGATGGCTGGATGAGCCGAAAGCTGCGCTGGCTCATCATCGATCGCTACCTGCTGCGGCAACTGGTCGCGGCCTTCGTGGCGTGCTTGCTGGTGCTGGTGCTGGTCAGCATGGGCGGGCTGGTGGCGGATCTTCTGAGCAAGATCGCGCGCGGCAAGCTGCCGCCGGGGCTGCTGGTGTCGCAACTTGGTCTGCGTGCGCTGGATTTCCTGCCGCTGCTGTTGCCGCTGTCGTTGTTTCTTGCCGTGTTGCTGGCTTACGGGCGCATGTACCGGGACAGTGAAATGGCGGTGCTGGCATCGGCAGGGCTGGGCATCCGGCGCTTGGCGCGGCCTTTGGTCTGGCTGGCGGTGCCGGTGGCGATCGGCGTCGGGCTGACGTCGCTGTGGCTTTCTCCGGCGGCACTGCGCACCTCGCAGGCCATGATCGAGGCAGCCAACAAGTCGCTGCTGGTGGCAGGGCTGGTGCCGGGCCGCTTCGTCGAGATTCCGGGCCGGAACGGGGTGGTCTATATCAGCCAGATGGACGACGATGGGCGCAATTTCCAGCGACTTTTCGTGCATAACGAGCGTGATGGGCGCATCGACGTGGTCACTGCGCAGGCCGGCGAACTGTTTCAGGAAAGTCAGGGTGAGGAACGCTATCTGCGTCTGACGGATGGTTTTCGGGTGGAAGGTGCGCTCGGCAGCGATGCCTTTCGCATGATGCGCTTTGCCGGCAACGACATCCGCTTGCCGGACGTGGAGCCGGGCCATGTCGGGCGCGTCGAGCAACGCATGACCACGCACGAGTTGGCGCGGGTGGACGCACCGGTGGAGCGCGCCGAGCTGCATTGGCGCCTTGCCACGCCGCTGGCGACGCTGATTCTCGCGCTTCTTGCGTTGCCGCTGGCGCATTCGCCACCACGCAGCGCGCGCTATGGCCGGGTGCTGGTGGCCTTGCTCGGATACATCCTCTATCTGAATCTTCTGGCGCTCGGGCGGGCCTTTCTGGCCAGCGGCACGATTCCGGCCTGGGCAGGCTTGTGGTGGGTGCATCTGCCCGCCGCCGCGATTGCGCTGTACCTGTTGTGGCGCGATGAGCGACTGGTGCGTCCGCGGAGCGCGGCATGATTCCCGCGCCACGTCTGGTGGATCGATTGGTGGCCAGCTACGTGCTGGCGGCGCTTGCAGCGGTGTGGTTCGTGCTGGTGGGCTTTGATGCCATCACCGCGCTGGTGGAAGAGCTGGGTGACGTGGGCGAGGGCGAATACGGTTTCGCACAGGTGTTGCTCTATACCGTTTACACCCTGCCGCGCCGTGCTTACACCTTGTTTCCGACTGCGGCGGTGATCGGTTCGCTGCTTGGTCTGGGCGCGCTGGCGGCCTCATCCGAACTGACGGCGCTGCGCGCGATCGGGCTCTCGCGCTCGCGCATCTGCGCGGCGGCCATGGTGGTGGTGGTGGCGTTGACGGTGCTGATGATGCTGGTGGCAGAAAGCATCGGCCCGGCCGGTGAGCAACGTGCGCAAAGTCTGGCGATGGCGGCCAAGTCTTCCGATGTCACTTCCTCGCGTTGGTCCGGCTTGTGGGCACGCGAAGGCAATATCTTCCTCAACGCCAAGCAGGGCAACGTGGTCGGGCGCGGTGCCGATGTCACCATCGAGCTGACCGGCGTGATCCTGTATGAATTCGACGACGAGGGGCGGCTGGCTGCCATCGCGCAGGTGGAGCGCGCTGCGCACCACGATGGCGGTTGGGCCCTGCATGACATTCGTCGATCCACCCTGCATCAGCGCGAAGTTGTCACCGAGCATGTGGATGTGGAGCATTGGGCATCCTCGCTCAATCCCGATGTGCTCAAGCTCGGTGTCGCCAAACCGCGTTATCTGCGTCTGGCCGAGCTGGGCGCCAGCCTGGATTACCTGCAACGCAATCAGCTCGATCAAGGCGAATTCGCGACGGCGTACTGGTCGCGCATCTTCTATCCGTTCGGCGCCATCCTGCTGTGTCTGGCAGCACTGCCGTTTGCCTTCGGCACCTTGCGTTCCGGCGGTTTCGGCAAGCGCCTGTTCATCGGCATCGTGTTGGGCGTGGGCATGTTCACCACGCAGACGTTGGCGGTGAACCTGGCACAGGTCTACCACATCGATCTGTGGCTGGGATATGTGCTGCCACCGCTGTTGGTGGCGATGGCATCGTGGCTGTATTTCAGGCGGCGGGTTTGATCTTTTTCGACTTCGGCAGGCGCACCAGCACGGTGCCGGAAGCCAGGTCGTGCCAGGTGCGGCGTTCGCTGTCGATGAGCGACCAGAGGAAACCCAAGCCGCAGGCAGCCCATGAAATGGCGGCGAACAGATAACGCGATATCAGCGTGCTCCACGAAGGTGGCGCGCTGCCATCCACGCAGACCAGTCGCAGCCGCCAGGCACGCATGCCCAGTGTCTGGCCACCGTGCCGCCAACTCAGGCCGAGATAGGCGAAGCTCACCAGCAGGAGCAGGATGAATTCGAACAGGGCCGCAGGGCTGTTGGGCGTGACTTTCTCGCCACCGCGCGCCAGCAGCATCGCGGCGGAAGTCGCCATCCACAGTGCGGCCAGTGGCAGCAGGTCGTAGATGATCGCAAGCAGGCGATAGATCAGCGCAGCGGGAATGGCTTGGGGCGGAGTGGGTGAGGGCGACGCATTCATCGCGCAAGGATAAGCGCAGACAACTCGTTATGCTTTGCCCATGACCGCCGATGCCATCACGCAACGTCGCCTGCGCGCCCGCGCGATGCCGCCCGTGCCCACGGCAGCGCAAGCCCTGATCGAATCCTTTCTGGATCGCATCTGGGCCGAGCGCGGGCTGGCGCGTTTGACGCTGGAGAGCTATCGCCGCGATATCGAAGGTTTCGCGCGCTGGCTGGGCGAGGCCACGCCGTTGACGGCGGTGGATCGAGCGCGTTTGTTCGAGTATCTGGCATGGCGTAGCGCCGCCGGTTACGACGGACGCAGCAATGCGCGGCTGATGTCCAGCCTGCGTGCCTTCTACGTGCAGCTATTGCGCTTGCGCCAGATGGATGTCGATCCGACAGCGCTGGTACAGCGCCCCAAACCGCGCCGCAAGCTGCCGCGTACCCTCACCGAAAGCGAAATCGAGGCCCTGCTGGCCGCGCCGGATGTGGAGTCGGTGTTGGGCCTGCGCGACCGCGCCATGCTGGAGCTGATGTACGGCGCAGGTTTGCGGGTGTCCGAGCTGACCACGCTGACGTTGGGCGCGATCAATCTGCGCCAGGGCGCACTGCGCATCATCGGCAAAGGCGGCAAGGAGCGGCTTGCGCCGATGGGGCAGGAGGCCCAGCACTGGCTGGAGCGTTATCTGGCCGATGCGCGTCCTGTACTTGCCGCCGGTCGCCCGCGCGATCCGTTGTTTCTGACGCGGCGCAGCGCCGGCATGAGTCGGCAACTGTTCTGGCATGGCATCAAGCGCCTGGCGAGCGTGGCCGGCATCGAGGCCGCGCGCGTCACCCCGCACGGCCTGCGGCACGCTTTTGCCACGCATCTGCTCAATCACGGAGCCGATTTGCGTTCGCTGCAGATGCTGCTCGGCCACGCCAGCCTGTCCACCACGCAGATCTACACCGCCGTGGCAAAGGAGCGTTTGCAGCGGATGCACGAGCAGCATCACCCGCGAGGTTGAGCTGCGCGCGGGTAGCTCCGGGCGGCCTGCTTCCGTATCCTTGAACTTTCGCCTCCGGCTCGGGTCGAACGCCTGATCCGCATTTTCACGCTCCCATCCCAAGGAATTTTCATGAGCCGCTTCCTGATCGCCGCCCTGCTTGGCGCGGCCGCGTTTTCCGCCTCGGCCGACGATGCCAAGATCGAGGCCGCGATCGCCTCGCTGGTGCCCGGTGCCAAGGTCGACAGCATCGCCGAGTCACAGGTTCCCGGCTTCTTCCAGGTCGTGCTGCAGGGACAGGTGGTCTATGTCAGCGCCGATGGCAAATACCTCATTCAGGGCTCGGTTTTCGACATTCCCAACAAGACCGACCTCACCGAAACCGCCCGCGCCGGCATCCGCCGCAATGCGCTGGCCTCGGTCGGCCCGGAGCAGCGCATCATCTACAAGGCCAAGGACGAGCTGTACAAGGTGACGGTGTTCACCGACATCGATTGCGGTTACTGCCGTCGCCTGCATCAGGAAATCCCCGAGTACAACCGCCGCGGCATCAGCATCGAATACCTGTTCTTCCCGCGTGCCGGCGTGGGTTCTGAGGCATACGACAAGGCCGTTTCGGTATGGTGCGCGGATGATCGCCAGAAGGCGATGGACGCCGCCAAGGCCGGTCGCGATCTGCCGAAAAAGACCTGCGACAACCCGGTTGCGCACGATTACGAGCTGGGCCAGAAGATCAATGTCACCGGTACGCCGGCGGTCTACACCATCGAAGGCACGCAGCTGGGCGGTTACCTGCCGCCTGAACAGATGCTGCAGCGCTTGTCGGCTGGCGCTGCACGCTGATTGCGGTGCTCGCACCAAACCAAAACCCGCCGGCGCTGCATGCCGGCGGGTTTTTCGTATCTGGTCGCATGCAGCCACGAACTTCACCGTTCCGGCCTTGCCCAGGCCTGACATCTGTTGTCGAAGAGGTCTCATGAAACAGATGTCAGTCATCGCGTATTCGATGCTGCGACGGGCTGCCATGGCTGCGACACGTCGACGGCTTTGCGCGGCGTGGGCCGGTTGATGGGCGGCATGAGCTAAAATGCGTCCCTTTTCCCGCCGGGGCGAATGACGAACATGCTGGTACTGAAGGCACGATCAGCCATGGCTCCGCACGCACGGGCGCGCCTCCGAGCGCGACTTGCCGAGCTGTCGGAAGACATTGCGCTGGGTGAAGTGCGTGAGCTTTTCTTTGTCCAGCCGCTGCCGGGGGAATCGCCCGATGGCGGCGATCTGGCGCGGATCCTCGACGCGCAGCCATTGACCGGCGGCCTGCCGGAAGGGCGGCTGGTGCTGCCGCGACTGGGCACGATCTCGCCATGGTCGAGCAAAGCCACGGAAATCCTGCGCGGTGCCGGCTTGCCGGTGAAGCGCGTCGAGCGCGGACAGTTCTTCGAGCTGTCCGGCGTCACGGCGGCGCAGGCTTCGGCCGTGGCCGCGCTGCTGCATGACCCGATGACGCAATCCTTGCTTTCGGACATGACCGCCGCTGCGAACGTGTTCGCCGTGCCTGCGCCGGGCGGTTTGGTGCGCATCGGGATCGATGCGCTGGAGCAGGCCAACGTCGATCTCGGTCTGGCTTTGTCGGACGATGAAATTGCTTACCTGCGTGAGCGCTATGGTGTTCTCGGGCGTGATCCGTCCGATGCCGAGCTGATGATGTTCGCGCAGGCCAATTCCGAGCATTGCCGGCACAAGATATTCAACGCGAGCTGGACGCTGGATGGGCAGGAGCAGGCGCGCAGCCTGTTCGCGATGATCCGCAACACGCATGCCAGGTCTCCGGAGTTCACGCTTTCGGCCTACAAGGACAATGCAGCGGTGATCGAAGGTCATGCCGCGCAGCGTTTCCGCGCCGATCCGGCGACCCACGTCTTTTCCGCCGATGACACCGCGCCGGGCGCCTATGCCATCAAGGTGGAAACGCACAACCACCCTACCGCCATCGCCCCGTTCCCCGGTGCATCCACGGGTGCGGGCGGCGAGATTCGCGACGAAGGCGCGACCGGGCGTGGTGGCAAGCCGAAGGTTGGGCTGAGTGGGTTTTCGGTGTCGCACCTGCGCATTCCGGGCTTGCCGCAGCCGTGGGAGAACGCCCGCCCGCTCAACCCGCGCATGGCCTCGGCCTTCCAGATCATGATCGAAGGCCCGCTCGGCGCGGCTGCGTTCAACAATGAATTCGGCCGCCCGGCGGTGACCGGGTATTTCCGCAGCTTCGAGTTGCAAATGCCCGACAGCCCTGTGGTGCGTGGTTACGACAAGCCGATCATGCTGGCCGGCGGCGTGGGCGCGATCGACCCGGATCAGGTGGAAAAGCTGCTGTTGCGCCCGGGCGATGCCGTGGTCGTGCTTGGCGGGCCGGCGATGCTGATCGGCTTGGGTGGCGGTGCGGCCAGCTCGGTGGCGAGCGGGGAAAGTTCCGAGCAGCTGGATTTCGCCTCGGTGCAGCGCGACAACCCGGAAATGGAGCGCCGCTGTCAGGAAGTCATCGATGCCTGCGTCGCATTGCGAGGCGACAATCCGATTCGCAGCGCGCATGACGTGGGCGCGGGCGGCCTGTCCAATGCGATTCCCGAACTGCTGCACGATTCTGGCGTCGGTGGCGTGATCGATCTGGCCACGATTCCGCGGGACGATCCTTCGCTCTCGCCGATGCAGTTGTGGTGCAACGAATCGCAGGAACGCTACGTGCTCGGCATCGCCGCCGAGCATCTGGCGGTGTTCGAGGCCATCTGCGCGCGCGAACGCTGCCCGTATGCCGTGGTCGGCGTTGCCACCGCGGAAGAAGAACTTATCGTGGCCGAAGGTGCGAAACCGGGCATCACGCCGGCCGATGCGCCGATCGCCATTCCGATGGATCTGCTGTTCGGCAAGGCGCCGAAGATGCACCGCACCGCGCAGCGTGCGCCCAATGCGCCGTGGCCGAAGCTCGATCTGGCCACGCTGGATCTGCATGACGCCGGCCTGCGCGTGCTCGCTCATCCGAGCGTGGCGAGCAAGAATTACCTGGTGACGATTGGCGACCGCAGCGTCGGCGGCCTGGTTGCGCGCGACCAGATGGTCGGGCCGTGGCAATTGCCCTTGGCCGATTGCGCGATCGGCCTGGATGACTTCATCGGTTTCGGTGGACAGGCGCTGGCCTTGGGCGAGCGCACGCCGCTGGCACTGCTGGATTCGGCTGCCGCCGCACGCATGGCCGTGGGTGAGGCGATCACCAACCTCGCGGCTGCGCCCGTTGCTTCGCTCGCGGAAATCCGTCTTTCGGCCAACTGGATGGCGGCCTGCGGCCATGGCGACGAAGACGCGCGCCTGTTCGATGCGGTGCGCGCGGTCGGCATGGAGCTGTGTCCGGAGCTGGATGTATCGATTCCGGTGGGCAAGGACTCGCTCTCGATGCAGGCGCGCTTCAATCACGAGGGTCAGCCGCAGCAGGTGGTATCGCCGGTTTCGCTGGTGGTATCGGCGTTTGCCCGCGTCGCCGATGCGCGCCAGGCGTTGACGCCGGTGCTGACGCGCGAGGGTGATACCGAGTTGTGGCTGATCGGTCTGGGCGGCGGCAAGCGCCGGCTCGGAGGCTCGATTCTGGCGCAAGTGCATGGTGCCTTCGGTGGCGAGCCGCCGGATCTCGACGATCCGGCGCTGCTGCGCGGCCTGTTCGAGCTGGTACGCGATGCGCGTGACGCCGGCATCGTGCTGGCCTATCACGATCGCAGCGATGGCGGCGCGTTCGCGACGCTGTGCGAGATGGCGTTCGCCTCGCACTGCGGCTTCGAGCTGCAACTGGAACGCTGGGGTGACAATCCGTTCAGCACGCTGTTCTGCGAGGAACTGGGCGCGATCGTGCAGGTTGCTGTGGAAGATCGCGCCGCGTTCGCCGATCTCATCGACCGGCATGGCCTCACCCATTGTGCGCAGCGCATCGGACGTCCGCTTGCGGCGCCGCGCGTGCGCGTGAGCGCCGGGCAGAAGGTGCTGGCCGAATGGAGCTGGCAGGCGCTGTTCGATGCGTGGTGGGGCGTGACCTGTGCCATGCAGGCGCTGCGCGACACGCCTGAAAGTGCCGAGGCCGAGCGCAGTGCGCGCTCGGATTTCGCGGCACCGCCGATGACGCCCAGATTGCCCTTCGATCCACAGCACGACATCGCGGCGCCGTACATCGCCAGCGGCGTTCGCCCGCGCATCGCGATCCTGCGCGAGCAGGGCGTCAATGGCCAAATCGAAATGGCCGCCGCGTTCGATCGTGCAGGCTTCACGGCAGTGGACGTGCACATGTCCGACCTGATCGAAGGCCGCGTTGCGCTCGAAAGTTTCAAGGGCCTGGCCGCATGCGGTGGCTTCAGTTACGGCGACGTGCTCGGTGCCGGGCGTGGCTGGGCCGCGTCGATCCTCGAACGCAACGCGCTGCGCGACATGTTTCAGGCCTTTTTCGAGCGCCAGGACAGTTTCACGCTGGGCGTATGCAACGGCTGCCAGATGCTCAGCCAGTTGCGCGACCTGATTCCCGGCGCCAGCCACTGGCCGGCCTTCCTGCATAACGCCTCGGGTCGTTTCGAGGCGCGCCTGTCGATGCTCGAAGTGGAAGCCTCGCCATCGATCCTGCTGCGCGACATGGCAGGTGCGCGGATTCCGGTGGTGGTGTCGCATGGCGAAGGCCGGGCCAGCTTCCTTGATCCATCACACGCGGCGAAGGCACAGGTGGCGTTGCGCTATGTCGGCGCAGATGGCACGGCCAATCCGCCCTATCCGTTCAATCCGAATGGTTCGGCCGAGGCCATCGCCGGCCTTGCCAGTACCGATGGTCGCGCCACGCTGATGATGCCGCACCCCGAGCGCGTGTTCCGCACGGTACAGTTGTCCTGGCATCCGGACCAATGGGGCGAAGCCAGCCCTTGGCTGCGGATGTTCCGTAACGCACGCGTCTGGGTGGGCTGATGAAGATTTCGCCTCTGCGGGAATTCGTGCTGTCGGCGATGTTGTGGCTGCCGCTGATGTTCACGCTGTGGTTCGTGCTGAGTTCGGTGGTGGCTTTTCCGGTGGTGCGGCTGGCACATTTGCTGATCGATGCCGCAATACCAGGCCTTCTTCATGAAGTCGGGCAGGATTACGCCCGTTTTGCCTATTCCTATGCCGTGGAAATTGCCGGTGTGGGGGGGCTTCCAGCGGGCAAATTGCTGGTGGAAGAGCAGAGCGTCAACATCCTGATTTACGCCTACAGCATGCCGCTATTCTGCGGGCTGGTTGTTGCCAGCACCTCGTCCTGGCGCAGCACCTTCCTGCAATGGGCGATCGGCCTGGTGGTGCTGGTACTCGCCTGCACGCTCGGCGTGGTTTGCGAAGTGCTCTACGCGATTCGTGATGGCACCGGCAACGCCGTTACCGCCGCGCTGGCCGACGAGGGCTACGGCGTACTCGCCGCGCAGGCCGGGCAGGCCGCCAATGCCTATATCGCGCAGCGTTTCGATGCCATTGGCCTGGGGGTCAACCTGATCGCCCTGATGCGCCAGTTCGGCTATCTGATCCTGCCGCCGGTGGTGCCGGTGGTGATGTGGATTCTGTTCAACCGTCAATTTCTCGAAGGCCTGGTGGGCTGGGAAGATGAAACCATTGCTGCCGATGACAGTCCCAAAGCCACGGCCGATGCGCCCACACGACCCGGAGATGCTTCTTGAACGCCCTGTCTGACCTCCTGCCGCCAAGCGAAACCGGCGAAGCCGTACCGGCCGATCCGGGGGCTGTGCCGGATCAGGCGCAGCGCGAAGATCGCATCTGCCAGCAATTGCTCGCACGCGGCCGCCTCAAGGAAACCGATTTCACCCGCGCCCGGCGCCTGCACGAGGAGTCCGGCGGCAGCCTGATTTCCCTGATGACGCGCATCGGCCTGGTGTCCGAGCGCGACGTGGCCGAGGCCAGTGCCGAAGTGTTCGGCTTGCCCTTGCTGGTGTCCAAGGATTTCCCCGAAAACCCGCCGAACGTGCAGATTCCGGTGCGCTTCCTCAAGCAGCAGCACGTCTGCCCGATCAGCGACGCCGAAGATCGGATCGACCTGCTCGTGGCCGATCCAGCCGACGACTATCCGGTCGAAGCCATCCGCATGGCGAGTGGCCGCGAAGTGACGGTGAAGGTCGGTCTGCGCTCGGAAATCGACGACCTCATCGAGCGTTACTTCGGCTCGGGCCGTTCGGCCATGGGCACCATCGTCGAAGACCTGGGTGACGGCGCGGACAACCGTGACGAAGATGATGTCGAACACTTGCGCGATCTGGCGTCCGAAGCGCCGGTGATCCGCCTGGTGAACCTCATCATCCAGCGCGCGGTGGAACAGCGCACCTCCGACATCCACATCGAGCCGTTCGAAAACCGGCTGAAAGTGCGTTATCGCATCGATGGCGTGCTGGAAGAGTCCGAGTCGCCGCCTTCCAACCTCACCGCGGCGGTCATCAGCCGCATCAAGATCATGGCGAAGCTCAACATCGCCGAGCGCCGTCTGCCGCAGGATGGCCGCATCATGATCCGGGTGCAGGGCAAGGAGCTGGATTTGCGTGTCTCCACCGTGCCCACTTCGCATGGCGAATCGGTGGTGATGCGTATCCTGGATCGCGAATCCATCGTGTTCGATTTCAAGAAGCTCGGGTTCACGGATCAATTCCTGGCCGACTTCATCAAGGTGCTGGAGTTGCCGCACGGTATCCTGCTGGTGACCGGCCCCACCGGTTCGGGCAAGACCACCACGCTCTATACCGCGCTGTCCCAGCTCAACACGCCGGATGTGAAAATCATCACGGTGGAAGATCCGGTCGAATACCAGCTCGAAGGCGTCAACCAGATCCAGGCCAAGCCGCAGATCGGGCTGGATTTCTCGCACGCACTGCGCTCCATCGTGCGACAGGACCCGGACATCATCATGATCGGCGAAATGCGTGATCTGGAAACGGCCAAGATCGCCATCCAGTCCGCACTGACCGGCCATCTCGTGCTTTCCACGCTGCACACCAACAATGCCGCCGGCGGCGTCACGCGACTGCTGGACATGGGCGTGGAGGATTACCTGCTCACGTCCACCGTCAACGGCATCCTCGCCCAACGTCTGGTGCGCCGTCTTGATATGGAAACTGCCGAGCGTTACGAGCCATCGCCGGAGGTGATCGAGGAATTTGGCCTGCGCAAGTTCCAGCCCGAAGGCACGATCTATCTGTATCGCCCGGTACCATCGGCCACCACGCCTACCGGTTATCTGGGGCGCACCACGATCATGGAATTCCTCGTCGTGTCCGAGCCGATCCGCCGCATGGTGATGAAGCACGCCGATACCAACGCGATCGAGGAAGAAGCCCGCCGCCTGGGCATGCGCACCATGTACGAAGATGGCTTGGTCAAGGCGATGCAGGGCGTCACCACGATCGAGGAAGTCCTGCGCGTGACGCAGGAAAACTAGGTCCAGACCCATGCCGCAGTTTCGATACAAAGCACTCAGTTCCGCCGGCGATCCCATCGATGGCGTGATGGAGGCGGCCAGCGCCGAAGAAGTGGTGGCGCGCCTTCAGGATGCCGGCAACCTGCCACTGGATGCGCGCCCGGCCGATGATGCACATGGTGGCGGATTGGCCGCGATGCTCCGTCGCGCGCCGATGAACGCGGCGCAGGTGCTTCAGTTCACCCAGCAACTTGCAACCTTGCTCGGGGCCGGCCAGCCTCTGGATCGCGCTCTGCAGATTCTTCTTGATCTGCCCGATTCCCAGGAAGCGCGACGGGTGATCGAGCGCATCCGCGATGCGGTACGCGGTGGCACTCCGCTGTCGCAGGCGCTGGAGCAGCAAGATGGCGTGTTCTCGCGCTTGTACGTGAACATGGTGCGCGCCGGCGAAGTCGGCGGCTCGCTCGACGACACCCTGAAGCGCCTGGCCGATTATCTGGAACGCAGCAAGGCACTACGCGAATCGGTGATCAATGCGCTGATCTACCCGAGCATTCTGGTGTTGATGGTGTTTGGCGCCCTCTTGTTGCTGCTCGGTTACGTGGTGCCGCAGTTCCTGCCGTTGTTCGAGGACATGGACGTGGAGATGCCGCTCCTCACGCGCATCGTGATGGCGACCGGCGGTGTGGTCAGCAGTTACTGGTGGCTGATTCTGGCGGCCCTGGTGGGCGGCTTCGTGCTGTTTCGCAAGCGCTTGCAGGATCCGGAAAAGCGCCGTGTATTCGATGCCTGGGTGCTCAAGCGCGGGTTGGTCGGAAGCCTGATCGCACGGCTGGAAACTGCACGTCTGGCGCGCACGCTGGGAACTTTGGTCCACAACGGCGTTCCATTGCTTACCGCGTTGTCCATCGCGCGCAATGTGATGGGCAATCTGGCGCTGTCTGATGCCGTGGAGGCTGCCACCGGAGAGGTCAAGACCGGCGGTGGCTTGTCGCAGGCCTTGGCTCGCAGCAAGTTGTTCCCGCGTCTCGCCCTGCAGATGATTGCGGTGGGCGAGGAGTCGGGCGAAATGGATACGATGCTGACCAAGGTGGCCGATACCTTCGACATCGAGGTCAAGAACACCGTCGAACGTCTGCTTGCGGCGCTGGTGCCGGCAGTGACGGTTTTCATGGCGGCGGTCGTGGCACTGATCATGATGGCGATCCTGATTCCGATCTTCAGCCTCACCAACGCAGTAGGTTAGGGGGGCGGAGGCTCAGGCTAGGCCAGGCCGGTTAGGTGCGGGTCGGCGCCGGCGGATCGACTACGCATGAACTGGACTTACAACGAAACGGAAATGAATCAAATGAATGCAAAACCGGCTCTTACGCTTTCCACACGCGCCCAGCGCGGCTTCAGCTTGATCGAAATCCTGATCGTGGTCGCATTGATCGCGGTGATTGCGGGCATGGTGGCCAATCAGGTGTTCGGTGGTCAGGACAAGGCCAAATACAAGCTGGCCGTGACCGATGTGACGGCGCTCTCGGCCAAGGTCGACCAGTTCGAAAGCGATACCGGCGCCTTGCCGCAGCGGCTTGAGGATCTGGTCAGCGCGCCGGGCAACGTCAAAGGGTGGCTCGGGCCGTATCTCAAGGAGAGCGCGCTCAAGGATCCGTGGAACACGCCTTACGAGTACAGCAACAGCGGTGGCCGCAGCTTCACCATCACCAGCTACGGCGCAGACAAGAAGCCGGGCGGTACGGGTGTGGATGCGGACGTCACCAACGAGTAAGCGGGAGTGCCGGCACATTGCCGGTGCCGGTGCCGGCGCCAGCCATGACAAACTCATCGCGTACCGCTCGCGGTTTCACGCTGGTGGAAATCCTTGCCGTCGTTGCGCTGATCGCGCTGGCGATGACGCTGGTGGCCGTCACCATTGGTGATGGCCTCTCCGGTGCGCGGGTCAAGGCGGCCAGCCGTGATCTGGTGGCGGCATTGCGCTACACCCGTGGTCAGGCCATCGTGAAACGCGAATCGCAGGCCTTGGCCATCGATGTGGATGGCCGCCGTTATCGTGCGCCGGGCAAGAAGTGGATCGAGCTTCCGAAGAAGATGGACATGGCGCTGGAAACCGCGCGTTCGGAAATGGAGGAAGAAGGCATTGGCCGCATCCGCTTCTTCCCCGATGGCGCATCGACCGGCGGCAATGTCGAACTGTCGCTGGGCGAGGTGGTGTGGCGCATCGAGATCAACTGGTTGACCGGCGAGGTCGTGGTGATCGAGCCCAAGGACAGGAACCGCTGACATGGCGCGCTTTGCCACCGGCCGCCAGCGCGGCTTCACTCTGATCGAAGTAGTCACCGCGTTCGCGTTGCTGGCCGTGGGATTGGGTGCGGCGCTGCAGATCGCGGTCGGCTCGCTGCGTCAGGCACGCAATGCGGCGGATTTCACCGAAGCCTCGCTCTATGCCCAGTCGCTGCTGGATACGGTGGGTGTCGGCGAGCGGCTGGAAGAAAGCGGTGATTCGGGCCGCTTCGGCGAACGCTATGCATGGGAGCTTGAGGTCACGCCTTACGAGGTTCCCAGCGATATGCCGCTGGAGCAGGGCATGGTGCCGGTAACGTTGTACCGGCTGGATTTGCGGGTGCGCTGGGATCGAGGGCGTCACACTCACGAAGCGCAATTTTCCACCCTGCGCGCGTTGACGCCGCAGCCATGATCCATCGTACCCATGCGCCGCGCCGCGTCGCCGGCTTCACCTTGCTGGAGGTATTGATTGCCATCACCTTGCTGGCACTGCTGATGGCAATGGCCTTCGGCACGCTACGCGGGGCGATCAGCGCCACCCGCAGTGGTGAGCGTGTGGTGTCATGGACCGACCAGACCCGCACCGTGCAGGAATTTTTGCGGCGCCAGCTCAGCCATGCGATGACGATTCCGTTCGAGCGCATGGAAGACGTCGGCGAGAATCTGGTATTCGTCGCCGATCGCGACACGTTGCGTTACGTCGCGCCGATGCCCGGGCACCTGGCCAATGGCGGGCCGCACGTGCAATGGATTGCCATTGCCGGCGATCAACTCCTGTTCGACCATGCGCAGTTGAACGGTTACGACCCGGACGATCCGAAGGCCAACAACCCGCGTGACCCGGTGTTGTTGATGGAAGGCTTTTCCAGCGCGCATTTCGAGTATCGCGGGCTGGATGAAGCCGGCGAGCTGGGTGATTGGTCGCGCCAATGGGAAAACACCCAGCAACTGCCCCTGATGGTGCGCCTGATGGTTGAGTTCGACGAGCCCGCCCGTGTTTGGCCGGATCTGGAGATTCCGGTGCTGGCCGGCAGCAGCGTGCCCGCCATGTTCAGGTCGTATCTGGATCGCCCCCCGGGTGATGGGGGGCTGCAATGAGGGCTCGCACGCCAGGATGGCACCGGCAGCGTGGTGTCGCCTTCATCGTGGTCATCTGGCTGATGGCGCTGCTGGTGGTGTTGCTGGGTGCGTTCGCATTGATCACGCGCACCGAAGGCATGCAGGCGCGCCATCTCTACGATGCCACCGTGGCGCGTTACGCCGCCGAGGCCGGCAACAACCAAGCCGCGTATTTCCTCTCCGTGCCCGATCCGCAACAGCGCTGGAATCCCGACGGGCGCGAATATGTCTTTGATTTCGACGAGGTGCAGATCCGGGTGACGAGCACGGACGAATCGGGCCTGATCGACCTCAATGCCGCAGACATGACGATGTTGACGGAACTGTTTGCGGGAATCGGCGTCGAACCAGATCAGGCCACCGCGTTGGCGGCTGCGATCCAGGATTGGCGCGATGCAGATGATCTCGTTTCACCCAATGGCGCTGAAGACAACGAATACGCCGCAGAGGGTGTGTCGTGGGGGCCGAAGAATGCGCCTTTCGATCTGGTTTCCGAGCTCATGCAGGTACTGGGCATGACGCCGGAGATTTTCAGTCAGGTGGAACCGGCGGTGACGGTGTATTCGGGCCAGTCACGCCCCAACCTTGCCTTTGCGCCTTACGAGATCATTCTGGCCATTCCGGGCATGACGCCGGAGCTGGCGCAGCAGATCATCGAAGCGCGCCACGCCTGGGATCCGTCCAGTGGCGCACCGCCGCCGATGTTGCCCGATGGCTCGCCTCTGATGGCGCAAGGCGGCACCGGCACGTATAGTATCCAGTCCCGCGCCACCCTCCCGAACGAGGCCTGGACGCAGGTAGATGCCACGATCCGGCTTGGCGGCGGCGGAGTCTCCGGCATGGCCTATACCGTCCTGCGTTGGCAGGATGGCGATACCCTCTGAGATTTCATGCCCACGATTTCCGACCAACTCGCCCAGTCGTTGAGCCGCCTTGCCGCGCGCTACGCACAAAGCCCGATTCCGCGCTTCCTGTCGTGGTGGGGCGGAGAGTTGCGCGCTTGCCTGCCGCAGCAGTGGCGACAGCGTTTTCGTGTTTCGGAGCGTTCGATCCTGTTGCGCCTGGAAGGCGACGAACTAGCCGTTTTGGCCCAGCGCGAAGGCATGGGCAAGGAGCTGGGTCGGCTTCCCGCCACGCCGCCGGAAGCACTGCCGGCCGCGCTCAATGAATTGCTCGATGAAGACAGCCGCGAAGCCCGTCGCATCTTGTTGATCGCCCCGCAGGCGGTATTGCGCCGCACCCTGCACTTGCCGGTGGCGGCACTGGACAACCTCTCCAGCGTGCTGGGTTTCGAGCTGGATCGGCAAACGCCTTTTCGCGCCGATCAAGTTCACTATGACAGCCGTGTGCTGCCGCATGATGCCGATGCCAAGCAGGTGCCGGTGCAGCTGGCGCTGATCACGCGTGAGCGCCTAGCGAGCGAGCTGGCCGGCATCGATGGCCTGGCATCAACCTTGAGTGCGGTGGATGCGGCCGATGCCCATGGTGCACGCGCAGGTTTCAATTTCCTCCCGCCCGAGCAGCGTGCCCGTCGCAACCATACGTTCGGCTGGTTGATGGCGGGGCTGGCTTTGGCTGCCTTGTTTTTCCTGTGGCTCGGCATGGGCCGCATCATCGACAACCGCGCCGATGCCATCGAGCGCCTGCAAGCCGAAGTGGAAGTGCAGCGTGACGAAGCACGCGCCGTGACCCGCCTGCGCGACGAGCTGGATGCCGCCGCCGTCGGTGCCAATTTCCTTGCCGTGGAAAAGGCCAATCAGCCTTCGATGCTCTTGATGCTCGACGAACTGACCCGCCGCCTGCCGGATGACACCTTCCTGGAACGCATGAGCGTGGCGCGCGGCGAACTGACGATGGCCGGGCAGAGCACGCAGGCGCCCAAACTGGTGGAGCTCCTGCAGGACAGTGAAACCTTCCGCTCGCCCTCGCTGAGCGGCCCGATCCAGCCGGATGCACGCTCGGGCAAGGATCGTTTCAACATTGCCGCCCAGTTCGGCAAGCCTGCGCGGGAGGGTGGCGATGCGCCTGATGCCGGACGTTAAACACGGGCGCGTGCTGGCCGTGATCTTGTTGCTGATCACGCTGATGCTGGCTTATCTGCTCGGAGTGCATTGGTGGTTCGTTGCGCCGCTGATGCAGTCGCGCCAGGAAATCATCGAGCTTCGTGACGAGGAAGCCCGCTTCCGCGCCATTGCCCAGCAGCGCGACGCCATCCGCGAGGCCTTGGCGCAGGTGCGCCAGTTCGAAAACGACAATCCAGGCTTCCTCACCGAGGCCAATTTCGATCTCGCTGCCTCAGCTTTGATCCAGCGCCTGCAAGAGCAGATCGATGGCCTTCAGGCCGGCGAGCGTTGCAAGCTGGTCAGCCGCACGCCATTCCGCGGCAGCCAGAACGCGCGTGCCGCCGCAGCGGCAGCGGCGGCAGAATCCTTGCCGTTCGAGAAGGTCACGATCAAGGTTCGCATGCTGTGCGAAATGGAATATTTCGGCCCGTTGATGCATGGACTGGAAAGCGGCAGCCCACAGCTTTTCGTCTCAGATCTCACCATTACCGGCCGTCGTGCTGCCGTCGCCGCCCGATCGCAGCGCCCGCAAGCCGCAGCCACGCTTGATCAGGCATTCGACCTCTACGGCTATTTGCGCCGCAGCCCGGCGGGCACGCCATGAATCGCCTCCAGCTCACCTCCTCGCAACGCTTGCCGGCACTGCTGATGGCCGTGGTCGCCCTGTGGGCGCTGATCTTCGCCATCGCCGGGCTTGCGGGCCTCGGTGGCCGCTATGGCCTGCACCCGGATGATCCTGCGCGTGTGCCGCCACTGCCCGAGCTGGATCTTTCCCAGGCGCGCAGCCTGCTGCAATCGGTGGATGCTTATGCCGACATCGGCGAGCGCCCACTGTTCAATGCCGATCGACGCCCGTTGCCGCCCGAGGAGGCGTCGGACGAAAGCGCAACGCCCGAGGAAGCACCACCGTCGTCACCGCTGGACATTGCCGTCACCAGTATCATCATGACGCCGCAGGTGAAAATCGCCATCGTCACCGACAACCGCAGCGGCAAAAGCGTGTCGCTCAAGGTCGGCGATGCGCTGGAAGGTGAACAAGCCGGTTGGCGACTGACGGAACTGGAGCCGCGAAAGGCGGTCTTTGCTGGCCCCGGCGGAAATTCGTCCGTGGATCTGCGCGTGTTCGACGGTGCGGGCGGACAAGCGCCCACGCCTGCGGCCGTGGTGCAGGCACAAGGCGAGGCCGTGAATGAAGAAGCGCCGCCACAGGCGGCAGGTCAGCCCACTCCGCCGGTTGATGCCGGCAAGGGCGAGGCCATGACGCCCGAGGCCCGGGCCGAGATGATTCGTCGACGTATCGAGGAACGCCGGCGTCAGATGCGCGAAGAAGCCGAACGCGCCAACAACAGGTAGGACTCCACCAGGTGAAAGCGAACAATCCAGCTCCCGCCCGAACTCCCGCGTTGCCGTGCATCGGTGCGTGGCGACCGGTCAACAGCCTGTTCATCGTCGCGCTGATCGTGCTCGTGGCCGGCTGTGCCTCGCGCGAACCACGTCCGGTATTCAAGCCATTCGATTCCTATACCGAGGAAATGCAGCGGGCTGCCGCACGCGGCGAAGCGTTGCCATCGGATGAAAAATCCGACGAAGCCCCTGCGGATGAGCGCAGCGACTTGTCCAAATTGGGTACCGGCAGCTTCATCAACATGGATGCGGCCAGCCGCACGCCGCCGGGCGCCGGCCCCACTGGCGAGGTTTCCTTCAACTTCGAAGGCGAATCGCTGCATGCCGTGGTCAAGGCCATCCTTGGCGACTTCCTGCAACAGAACTACGTCATTGCGCCGGGCGTTTCGGGTAACGTCACCTTCTCCACCGCCAAGCCGCTGCGGGGTGATCAGGCGCTGTCGATCCTGGAAATGCTGCTGCGCTGGAACAACACCACGATGGTCTGGCAGGACGGCCGCTACACCATCCTGCCCGTGCAGCAGGCCCTTCCCGGCAACCTGACGCCGCGCTCGGGCCCCTTGCAGAACATGCGTGGCTACGAAGTACGCGCGGTGCCTTTGCAATACATCTCTGCCATGGAGATGGAAAAATTGCTCAAGCCCTACGCCAAGCCCGAGGCCGTGATCAACGTCGATCCGGCGCGCAACATGCTGGTGCTGGCGGGCTCGCGTGCCGAGCTGGACAACTACCTGCACACCGTCGCCGTATTCGACGTGGACTGGCTGGCCGGCATGTCGGTGGGTGTGTTCAACCTTTCCCAGACGGAAGCTGCAAAGACCGTCGCCGAACTGGAGAAGATCTTCGGCGAAAGCAGCAACACCCCGATGGCCGGCATGTTCCGCTTCCTGCCGCTGGAAGGCATCAATGCCATCCTCGTCATCACTCCACAGCCCAAGTATCTGACTCGCATCTCGGAATGGATCGAGCGTTTCGACCTCGGTGGCAGTCAGGCAGGACAGCGCCTTTACGTCTACGAGGTCAAGAACGTCAAAGCCATGGATCTGGCCTCCACCTTGGCCGATGTGTTCGGCAGTCCTGCGCCAGTGAGCCGCAGCTCCTCGGGCGGCAGTGTGGCGCCGGGGTTGGAATCGGTGCAGGTCCGCAGCGTCGGCACCGATGGCAGTGTCACACCGCCCAACATGCGCAACACGCAGAACCAGCAGCAACAGCTCAACAATCGCCAGAACGCCAGCCGCACGCGCCGCACCGATGATGGCTCGCCCCAGTTCGCCATGGCGCCGGGTGATGGTGCTCCGGTGGTCGATGGCAGCGGTGGCATTGCCCTCGGTGCGAGTGACGAAATCCGCGTCTCCGCCGTGGAGGAAAGCAACTCCATCCTCGTGCTGGCCACGTCCTCGCAGTGGGAATCCATCCATCGCGTGATCGAGCGGCTGGACACCATCCCGTTGCAGGTACATATCGAGGCCAAGATCATTCAGGTCACGTTGAATGAGGAGTTGAAATATGGCGTGCAGTGGTTCTTCGAGAACGGCATCTCCGGCGGCGAGGGCACGCCTGGTGCAGAGTTGATGAATCTGGCGCGCAATACACGCGGCCTCCAAAGTTATGGTGGTGCCATCACCAGTGGTGGAGTGGGCTGGACGTTCATCGGGCACAACCTGGTGTCCATGATTGACCTGCTCGATAAGATATCCAGCGTTCGAGTCTTGTCCATGCCATCGGTGGTCACGCTCAACAACAAGTCCGCCAACATCAACGTCGGTACCCAGATTCCGGTCAACAGCAGCTTCATCAACACGGGTGTCGGCAACGGCAACAGCCAGACGTACGTCCAGTTCCGCGATACAGGCGTCACCTTGGACGTTACCCCTCGCGTCAATCCGGGCGGACTGGTGTTCATGGAAATCGACCAGACCGACAGTAGCCCCGGTCCCAGGGATGAAGCAGTGAGCGGCAATGTGCCTGTTAATCAGCGAAAGATCAAAACCGAAGTGGCCGTGCAATCGGGCCAGACCGTACTGCTTGGTGGCCTGATCAAGCAGACCGACAGTAGATCCTCCGGTGGCTTGCCCGGCCTGCACCGCATCCCGATCATCGGTTCATTGTTCGGTGGTAAGAGCTACGCCAATGATCGCGAGGAGCTATTGGTCATGATCACCCCCGTGGTCATCCGCAACGGCGACGATGCCCGCCGCCTCACCGACGAATACTCCCGCCAGTTCCGCGCGCTGGAGCCGCTGCGCGCGCAAGGCGTCGTACCAGTGCAGGAAAGCACCCATGAGTTGCGGGACTCGGACTAAATCAAGCCAGCTAAGATTTTTTGGGAGACTTTTACATGATTCATCGATACCTGTTTGTTTTGATTTTTGTCGCGGGGCTGGCTGCTTGTGGTGCCGGTGGCGCGACCAAGTCGTCCTTGGATGGCTTGTCTAAGGAGGAGGCTGTGGCCCTGCGCGTCGTTGAGAGGTGGCAGAATGTCATTGCCTCGGATTGGCGCAGTGCCTACCAGTTCCTTACGCCTGGTGCGCGTAGGGTGCAGTCATACGAGGACTATGCACAGCGCATGGGGCAGGCTCAGATCAAGTGGAAGGATGCGCGGGTCGCTAAGATCACGTGCGAGGATGCTGAGACCTGTCATGCGCAGGTTGAGCTGGATATCGAGGTCAACGTCCCAGGAATGGGGGCATCCAAGGTTTCCACTTTGACCGTGGTCGAGGAGAGTTGGTTGGCTTCCGATGGGGGTTGGTTCTATCTGCCCTCTCAGGCCCGCTAGCGCCCAAAAGATGTATGGTTTGATGCCTGCGCACATGATGCGCACAGGTGCTGCGCGGATGTGCGGACGGGAGAGATCGTTCGTTGCGCCTCCCATTTCGGGGCTTGGGTGGCGTTGCAAAGGAGGTCGGAGTGTGCTTATACTTCCGACTGCTAGCCCGGAAGGTCGCCTGTTAAGGTGGTGTTCGCCTCGGGCGAGGCAGCTAAAAAAAGCCCTGTGTTTGTTATCTCTTAGGAGTGCTGTGATGAAAAAGAATTCTCTGACCACGGCCATCCTCGCTGGCGTTGCTGGCGTTGCTGGCTTGGCGGGTGTGGCTCACGCCGTCAACCTGAACCCTGATGGTCTGGGTCAGGTTCTGATCTATCCTTACTACACCGTCAACGGCGGCAACTCGACCTTGGTGACCGTGGTCAACACCACCAATCAGGTCAAAGCCGTCAAGGTGCGTTTCGTTGAAGCCCTGAACAGCGCCGAAGTCCTCGACTTCAACCTGTACCTGTCGCCGTTCGACGTGTGGGCTGCAAACGTTGTCAGCTCCTCCACCGGTGGCGCTGCGCTGAATGTTACCGATTCCTCCTGCACCGTGCCTAACATTGTCAACGGTCAGGAGTTCCTGACGTACGAATTCACCAACAACAACCCGGACGCCCTGCGTGGTCTGGGCCTGCCGCGCGTGCGTCAGGGTCACCTCGAAGTGATCGAGATGGGTGTCGTTGTGGATCCGGACTTGGCTGCTGCTGCCACTCACACTGCGGGCGGTTCGCCGCTGGACTGCGGTGCGTTGCAGGCTGCTTGGGAAATGGCGCCATGGGCGGCTAACCCGCACGCAGGTATGGAAGCTCCTTCGGGTGGTTTGTTTGGTGGCGCAACGATCATCTCTGGTGAGTACGGTCGTACGTTGAGCTACAATGCCGATGCAATCGATGGCTTCTTCCGTGGCCAGGCCAACACCCTGCACACCAATCCGGGTAGCGTGTTCCCGAACCTTGGCTTTGCTGCAACCGAAGTGACCGGTGAGGCTGTTGCGCGCGTGTTTTCGAACGGCGATCTGTACGAGATTCCGTACACCGACGGTATCGATGCGGTTTCGGCTGTGTTCCAGTCGCGCTACATCTATAATGAATTCAACCTGAATGCAGGACTTAATGCTGCTTCGGAGTGGGTCATTACCTTCCCGACCAAGCGCGCTTATGTTTATGGCGGTGCAGCTTTGCCGTTCACCACGGCATTCCCGGTTGCTTCCAACCCCAACTTCACCGGCTCTTGCCACAGCTATCGGATCAACTACTGGAACCGTGAAGAGCGCACCACCAGCCAGGGCCTGACCGTGTCGCCGCCTGCGCCGACGCAAGGCTTTGGTCTGTGCTGGGAAGCCAACGTTCTGGCCTTTGGTCAGACGCTGACGACGACCACCCCGACCCGTATCCTTGGTACCACGCCGGTCTTCGGCGCCAATGGTCTGAGCGGCTTCGCTTTCCAGGAAGGCTGGGCGCGCATCGAGTTTGACGCCCCTGCGGCTGGTTTTCAGTATTGGCTGCCTTCCGATGATGGCCAGGCTCTGGTCGGCCAGCCTGTTACCGGTTTCTGGGCATCGGAAGTTGTCAATACCAATGTTGAGGCGGGTGTGCGCGCCAACTATGGCCTTATCCACAAGCATCGCGTAAGCCGTGACTGCCGCGCTCACACGGCAGGTACGACTACCGGTGCGCTTCCTGACGCAACGGTCGCCTGCCCGACCACGCGTTAATCGGAGACTGATGGCTTGTCGATTTCATCGACAAGCCACTCTAAAAGAC
>JAEXRB010000250.1 GCA_023438325.1 Pseudomonadota bacterium
CATCATCGGCCTCTCGCTGGCACTTGTGATGCGACTGGTGTTGCTCGCCACCCTGTCATGGATCATGCGGCTGACCGAGCCGTTGTTTTCCGTGCTCGACCACGGCTTCTCGGGCCGTGACCTGATCCTGCTCGGCGGCGGCCTGTTCCTGCTGTTCAAGGCCACCATGGAGTTGCACGAGCGGCTCGAAGGCCGCGGCCACGAGCAATCGGGCAGTCGCGTCTATGCCAGCTTCGGCGTGGTTGTCACCCAGATCGTGATTCTGGATGCGGTGTTTTCGCTGGATTCGGTCATCACCGCGGTGGGCATGGGCGATCAGCTCGGGGTGATGTACGCCGCCGTCGTCATCGCGATGGCGGTGATGATGCTGGCGAGCAAGCCGCTGACCGACTTCGTCAATCGCCACGCCACCGTGGTGATCCTGTGCCTCGGCTTCCTGCTGATGATCGGCTTCAGCCTGGTGGCCGAAGGTTTGGGCTTCAAGATTCCCAAGGGCTACCTGTACGCGGCCATCGCCTTCTCCATCCTCATCGAAGCATTCAACCAGTGGTCGTTGTTCAATCGCACCCGGGCCGAGCGCAAGCTGCCGTTCCGCCAGCGCACCGCCGATGCGGTGTTGCGCCTGCTCGGTTCGCGCCCGATGGAAGGCGGCTCCGAAGGCGAAACCCCGACGGCCGACAAACCCGAGGCCCAGGAACAGGCCGGTCTGGAAGCGGCCGAGCACGACATGATCCTCAGCGTGCTGACCTTGGCCGAACGCTCCGTCGCCAGCGTCATGACGGTGCGCCCGGACATCCAGTGGATCGACAGCCGCCGCGACATCGATGACATCACCGCGCGCCTGATCAAATCGCCCCACTCGCGTCTTCTGGTGTGCGACGGCGACCTGGACAATCTGCAAGGCGTGGTGCAAAGCCGCGATCTGCTGGCTGATCTGCTTTCGGGCAAACCGCTATCGCTGGCCGGCCTGCGCGAACCGATCATCCTGCCCGAATCCACCACCGCGCTGCAGGCACTCGAACGCATCCGCGAGCATCCGATTCCGCTGGCGGTGGTGGTGAACGAATACGGCGGCGTGGAAGGACTGGTCACCGCCAACGATCTGCTCGCGGCCATCGCAGGCGACCTTGCCGACACCCGCGATGCCGATTACGGCGCGGAAAAACAGGACGATGGCAGTTGGATCATCGACGCGTCCATGTCGATGGAAGACCTGCAACGCGCCACCGGCGTCTCGCTGGAACGCGATCCGGCCTACGTCACCGTTTCCGGCCTGTTCCTGCACCGCCTCGAACGCCTGCCCGAAGTGGGCGACAGCGTGACGGCCGGCGACTGGCAACTGGACGTGCTGACACTGGAGCGCCGCCGCGTGGGCATGGCACGGCTGTCGCCATCGACAAACTACGGAGAGAGCTGAGCGCACGAGCGCCATCCAGCGGAAGATTCCCGCGGATGGCGTGTCGGAGAACTCCCGCAACCGATGGAATACCGGGCCGTGATCCGGCCCGGACATCCGTGCAGATCACGCAATCAGGCCAGGGCCGCCAGATCGGCCGGATCGAAACCTCGCAGCACGTCCGTTTCCCCCGAACGCACCTTGCCCACCCATTGCGGATCGGAAATCAGCACACGCCCGACCGCAATCAGATCGAACTCTTCCTTGTCCATGCGTGCCTTGAGGTTGTCGAGCGTGGCCACCTCGGCCGCCTTGCCGCGGAACGCACCGAAGAAATCCGCATTCAGGCCCACCGATCCGACGCTGATCGTCGGCGCACCGGTCAGTTTCTTGGCCCAACCGGCAAAGTTCAGGCCGTTGTCGCCATCCAGCTCGGGGAATTCCGGCTCCCAGAAACGACGCTGCGAGCAATGCAGGATGTCGACACCGGCCTCCACCAACGGCAGCAGCCAGTCGGTCATTTCCTGAGGCGTGGCAGCCAAGCGCGCGGCGTAGTCCTGCTGTTTCCACTGGCTCACGCGCAGGATCAAGGGCAAATCAGGCCCGATCGCGGCACGCACGGCGCGCACCACCTCCGCCGCAAAACGGGAGCGTTCGCGGATGCTGGCACCGCCGTAAGCATCGGTACGGCGATTGGTGCCCGACCAGAAGAACTGATCGATCAGATACCCATGTGCGCCATGCAGCTCCACCACATCGAACCCCAAGCGCCTGGCATCCGCCGCCGCGCGGGCGAACGCCGCCACGGTATCGGCGATGTCTTCCTGCGTCATCGCGACCCCGCGCGCTTCTTCCGGCCCAAGCAAGCCGGAAGGACTCTCCACCGGCGCATCGGGCTCCCAGCCGCCGTGCGCGCGGGTGGAACCGGTGTGCCAAAGCTGCGGCCCGATACGGCCACCTGCCGCATGCACCGCATCGACCACACCGGCCCATCCGGCCAGCGCCGCCTCGCCGTGGAAGAAGGGAATCCCCGGCAGATTGCGTGACGCCGGACGATCGATGACGGTGCCTTCGGTCAGGATCAGGCCGACATCGCCCGCCGCACGGCGCCGGTAATACTCCGCATTCACCGCGCCCGGAATGCCGCCTTCGGCCAACGCACGCGTCATCGGCGCCATCACGATGCGGTTGGGCAGGGTCAGGCCCTTGAAGGAAAACGGGGTGAACAACGTGCTGTTTTGCATGGCATGTTCCATTGGAGGGAGAGAGAAATTCGAAACACATCCGGCCGCATCGCCGGACAAGGCCGGCCGGCCCGTCATCGCGCCGGCACGACCGGAAAAAATCGCGCGGGATCAATCCACCGCATCGCAGCGCTCGTCAGGCGCCGGGCCGGAACCATCGTCGAGACATTCGATGCAGGCATCCAGCAGGGCATGCAAAGCCGCCACGCGCTCGTCGCCCAGGCGTTGATCGAGCGCCGCCTGAGCCGCCTTCCAGGCCGCACTGGCCTCCGCCTGCCTGGCAATTCCCTCGGGCGTCGCCTCGACCAGACGGCTGCGCGCATCGTCGCCAGCCCTCACGATCAACACCCCTTGCGCCACCAGCGGTTGCAGGTTCCGCGTCAAGGTGGAGGCATCCATCTGCATGCGCCGGGCCAGATCACCGGGCCGGATCGGCCCCAGCCTGACCACATACGACAACAGCGCGTACTGGGTGTTCTTCAAACCGGTGCCGATCACCATGTGGTCGTAATGCCGGGTCACCATGCGAGTGAGCTGGCGCAGCTTGAGATTGGTGCATCCGTGATGGGTGACAGAGGTGCTCATGGCATCTAATGTAGGTGCAAATTTTGCATATGCAAGTGTCAAGGCGAAAAATCCTGCGCCGCCCCAGCCACCACCTGCCGGCAAGCATCGGCCTGCATATCCGATCCGCATGGCAAAATCCCCAGTTCACCCCACACCACACTCGCGGGACGCTGCGGCATCTCGGTTGGACAACAGGATCGTGCGTTGAAGCCAGACACCGCCAAGGGGACGCAAGAACATACCCCGCTGATGAAGCAGTTTTTCGCCGCCAAGGCCGAGCACCCGGACATTCTGGTGTTCTTCCGCATGGGCGACTTCTACGAATTGTTCTACGACGACGCACGCAAGGCCGCGCGCCTGCTCGACATCACCCTGACCCAGCGCGGCAGCTCCGGCGGCGCGCCGATCCCGATGGCCGGCGTGCCGGCACATTCGTATGAAGGCTATCTCGCACGGCTGGTGGCGCTGGGTGAGTCGGTGGCCATCTGCGAGCAGATCGGCGATCCGGCGCAAGCCAAAGGCCTTGTCGAACGCAAAGTGGTACGCATCGTCACGCCCGGCACCGTCACCGACGAAGCCTTGTTGCAGGAACGTCGCGACACCTTGCTGATGGCGGTGGCACGCGGTCGAAACGGCTACGGGTTGGCCTGGGCGGATCTGGCCTCGGGCCGTTTTCTCGTCAACGAGGTGGAAAACGAAGACGCGCTCGCCGCCGAGCTGGCACGCCTGGAACCGGCCGAACTCTTGCTGCCCGACGAAGAGGGTCTGCCGGAATGGTTGCCGGCGCGAAGCGGCGTGCGCCGGCGCGCCCCCTGGCTGTTCGACAGCGATGCCTGCCGCCGCCAATTGCTGCGCTTCTTCAACCTGCACGACCTTTCCGGCTTCGGGCTGGAACAACGCGCCCTCGCCACCGCAGCGGCTGGCGCGCTGCTCGGCTATGTGGAAGAAACCCAGAAGCAACGTCTGCCGCATCTTTCCTCCATCGCCTTTGAAT
>JAEXRB010000280.1 GCA_023438325.1 Pseudomonadota bacterium
GTGTACGACCGCACCACGCTGGTGGAATCCACCATCCGCACCGTGACGAAAAACCTGGCCGAAGGTGCCTTGCTGGTGATCGCGGTGTTGTTCCTGCTGCTGGGCAACCTGCGCGCCGCACTCATCACCGCCGCCGTGATTCCGCTCGCGATGCTGTTCACCTTCACAGGCATGCTGCGCGGTGGCATTTCCGGCAATCTGATGAGCCTGGGCGCGCTGGATTTCGGCCTGATCGTCGATGGCGCGGTCATCATCGTGGAAAACTGCATGCGCCAGTTCGGGCTCGCGCAGCAACGCCTCGGACGTACCCTGCAACTTCACGAACGCCTCGACACCGCTGCCCACGCTGCGGCCCAAGTCATCCGCCCCAGCCTGTTCGGCATCGGCATCATTGCGGCGGTCTACCTGCCGGTGTTCGCACTCGGCGGCGTGGAAGGCAAGATGTTCCACCCGATGGCGGCCACCGTGGTGCTGGCGTTGACCGGCGCGATGATGCTGTCGCTGACGTTCGTGCCGGCCGCCATCGCGATGTTCCTGCGCGGCCCGGTCAAAACGCACGACACCCGCCTCATGCAATGGCTGCGGCGCGGCTATGCACGCCTTCTCGATGTCGCGCTGCACTGGCGCCTGCCCGTCATGGTGCTCGCGGCATTGATGGTGGCGATGAGCGGCTGGCTGGCGACGCGCCTGGGCAGCGAATTCGTGCCGGCATTGGACGAAGGCGATATCGCACTGCACGCCATGCGCATTCCCGGCACCGGGCTGGAACAAAGCCTCTCGATGCAGAAGGTGCTGGAACGCCATCTGACCCGTTTCCCGGAAGTGGAACGCGTGTTCTCGCGCATCGGCACCGCGGAAGTTGCCACCGATCCGATGCCGCCCTCCGTGGCCGATACCTATCTGATGCTGAAACCGCGCGCGCAGTGGCCCGATCCCCGCAAATCCACCGCCACGCTGGTGCGCGAAATCGAGCAACAAGCCGAGCGCCTGCCCGGCAACAACTACGAGTTCACCCAACCCATCCGCATGCGCATGAACGAACTCATTTCCGGCGTGCGTGCGGACGTGGCGATCAAAGTCTACGGTGACGACATGGACACGCTGGCCGAACTGGGCGAACGCATCCACGCCATTGCCACACAAGTCCCCGGCGCCGCCGACGTGGCACAGGAACACGTTTCCGGCTTGCCGATGATCACCATCGTGCCCGATCGCAGCGCACTGGCGCGCTATGGCCTCAACAGCGGCGATGTGCAGGACGTGGTTGCCACCGCCATCGGCGGCGAAGTGGCCGGACAACTGTTCGAAGGCGATCGGCGTTTCGACATCGTGGTACGCCTGCCCGAAGCACTCCGGCAAGATGTCGCGCTGCTGGCCGATCTGCCGATCCCGCTGCCCATGCGCGATGGCGACGATGACGGCAGTCACGATGAATCGGCGCGTGGCGCGACTTGGTACAGCGGCGCGCCAGGCAGCGTGCCGCTACGCGAAGTGGCGCGCATCGATACCGCACTCGGCCCCAACCAGATCAACCGCGAGAACGGCAAACGCCGTGTCGTGGTCACCGCCAACGTGCGTGATCGCGACCTGGGCAGTTTCGTGGCCGATTTGCGTGGACGAATCGACGCGCAACTGTCATTGCCCGCCGGCTACTGGATCGGCTACGGCGGCAGCTTCGAGCAACTGGCTTCCGCATCGCAGCGACTGACCCTGGTGATTCCTGCCACCTTGATACTGATCCTCACCCTGCTCTACTGGGCCTTCGGCTCGATGCGCGATGCGTTGATCGTCTCCAGCGCCATCCCGCTCGCACTTACCGGCGGCGTGGTTGCACTGGCACTGCGCGACATGCCGCTGTCCATTTCCGCCGGCGTGGGCTTCATCGCGCTGTCGGGCGTGGCGGTGTTGAACGGGCTGGTGATGACCAACTTCATCCGCCAGCTTCGTGCCGCCGGCCAGTCGCTCGAAACCGCGATCCGCGATGGCGCGCTGGGGCGATTGCGCCCGGTGCTGATGACCGCACTGGTGGCGTCACTCGGCTTCGTGCCGATGGCCTTCAACGTCGGCCCCGGCTCGGAAGTGCAACGCCCGCTCGCCACCGTGGTGATCGGCGGCATCCTCTCCTCCACACTGCTGACGCTGCTGGTATTGCCCGGCCTGTATCGCTTGTTTGCGAGAGGTGGAAGATAGGTTGCATGGACATCGCCGCAACATGCCATGGTCAAATCAGATACACGCCATGAACATGGATCCACAACAACGGCCACCGCCGGGCGCAGCCGGCGGATTCAGAACACCCCTCGCCGTATTCGAGGATGCCGGATCAAATCAACAGCGTTGCGAATCAGTGTTGAACCATCCGTACAAATTAAAAATGACACAAGGATCAAGTTATGTCCGGTCCATTTTTTAAGGTGATATTGATAAGCCATCGAGTGGGACTGAGGGAGCTGGAGGATGTTTTGGGAAAGTCCGATGACGGAGGATGGACTCGCGGAACAAAGGCGACCGGCGGACGAGAGAGAGGCTACTCAATATGGAAAAGGGTGTTTCCTTCAGCCACACCCCCTCTTGAAAACCAGGCAGTTGATATTATCGAATGGATCTCGATGCACTCCGGCAAGATTCGCTCCATGGATGACAAGATAGATATTAAAGTGGTTTGCGAGCTGGCCCCTTCCGGGGAATTTGATTGTTTTACTTTCTCCCCGGACATGGCGAAAAAAATTCATCACCTGGATATTTCATTTAGAGTGGATGCTGCGGATGCCAGAGCGACACAAGGGTGACAGCTCGCATGGGATACAATGAAGTCGGAAGAATGTGAATGCGGCAATTGCTGTCGCGGGAGGCATGCCTATTTATGGAATCCGTTGTCACGCCCGCACTAGGATCAGAAGATTTGTCCATGAGGCATACCATCACGACAGTCACCTTAATTCATTAAGGGCAAACGATATGCCGGGCTGCCGAGGGTGGGAATGTGGCTCTGAAATAAAAGTTGAGCGTGCTGCGGATAGATTTTTTATGCAGATGTGGGAAATAAGTAAGTTTAATGAAGACGGGAATTAAGCCATGGCTCGAATGTTTCTGCTTCTGCTCACTATCTCTTATGCTGTTAATATATCAGCTGTATCCTTAGTCGATAGAGGGATTGGCAATCTTCTCAATGAATCAAGTCACGTATTTGAAGGTCGCGCCACTCAAATTGATGCGACGTGCTCCGAGGATGGATGCGTGCAATTAATTAGAATCGCAGTATCTCGTTATATCAAAGGTGGGGATTCAAAGGATGATGTTGTGATGGTGTGCGGTGGAGTGCCAATGAGGCTTTGGTCTGAATACATTGTTTTTGCGGAGGAGCTGGCACCTGAAGCAAGTGGTTGCGATTTAAAATTCCAGTGGGACGGAGTATTCGAGAGATTTGGCAGCGAGGTTTTCAGGTACATGTCTCCAGGTACATTTAGGCGACTAAAGGACGACGAAGGGGGCATTTATCTTGGTGGTTGGATTAAAGAAAATGACTTCGACTGTAAATTAGAAAAATCAAAATCCTGCCCTAATTAGGGCAGGTAACGCGGTGGGTTGCGGTGGGGTCTGTAAATTCAACTGTGTAACTGCCCTTGAGAAGATGCCGGTGAACCGGGAAGGAGCAGGCACATGGAACTGAGCAAGGCGAAGCTGGATGAGCTGACGGCGGAGTGCAAGACGCCGGGCGACGTGGAGAAGCTGTTCTCGCAGATGTTGCAGCACATGATCAACCGCTCGCTGGAGGCGGAGATGCAGGCGCACGTGGGCCATGCGCCGCACGGTCGCAGCAGCGGCAATGCGCGCAACGGCAAGAGCCGCAAGAGGGTGCAAAGCGCCGTGGGCGATCTGCGGATCGAGACGCCGCGGGATCGCGAAGGCAGTTTCGAGCCGCAGCAGGTGAAGAACCGCCAGGTGCGTCTGGCGGGGATGTAGGAGAATATCCTGGCGCTGTACGCCCGTGGCATGACCACGCGCGACATCGAAACGGCGCTGGTGGACCTGTACGGCGTGGAGATATCGCACACGCTGATCGCACAGGTGACCGACGCGGTGCTGGACGAGGCGCGGACGTGGCAGAGCCGCCCGCTGGAGGCGATCTACCCGATCGTGTGGTTGGACGGCATCGTCATCAAGGTGCAGCAGAACAAACAGGTGATCAACAAGTCCGCGCACGTGGTGCTGGGGGTGAACCTGCGGGGCGAGAAGGAAGTACTGGGGCTGGGGCTGCGGCTGGCCGAGAACGAAGGGGCAAAGTTCTGGCTGTCGGTGCTGACCGAACTGCGCCATCGCGGTGTGCAGGACATCTACATCGCCAGCATGGATGGCCTGAAGGGCCTGCCCGAGGCGGTGCAGGCGGTGTTCCCGAAAACCCTGACGCAACTGTGCATCGAGCATCTGGTGCGCGCCAGCCTGCGTTACGTCACCGCGGGCGACAGCAAGGCGGTGGTGGCGGCGCTCAAGCGCATCTATCAGTCGGCGACGGCGCAGGAAGCGGCGGCGGAACTGGAGGCGCTGGAAGCCCAGTGGGGCGACAAGTACCGCGCCGTCGTCCGCTTGTGGCGGGGAAACTGGGACGCCATCATTCCGTTCTTCCAGTTCCTGCCGGAGATTCGCAAGGTGATCTACACCACCAACGCGATCGAGTCCTTGAACATGGTGATGCGCAAATACACGCGCAACCGGCGCATCTTCCCCAACGACGATGCCGCGCTGAAGGCGATGTACCTGGCCGTGCGCGAGGCCTCGAAGAACTGGAAATCCATCCATCACTGGAAGCCGGCGCTGCAGAGCTTCC
>JAEXRB010000006.1 GCA_023438325.1 Pseudomonadota bacterium
CTCAGGGCGCGTGTTCGCGCGCCAGATATTCTTCCGACTGCATTTCCGTCAGACGGCTGACGGTACGCTCGAACTGGTGGGCGACGCGGCGGCCGTGATAGAGGTCGAGCGGGGCGGTGGCAGCGGAAGCCACCAGTTTCACGCTGCGGTCGTAAAGCTCGTCGACCAACAGCACGAAGCGGTAGGCGGCATCTTCGTTCATGCGATCAAAACGCGGCACGCCGGACACGATCACGCTGTGGAAGCGGCGGGCGATTTCGATGTAATCGGCGACCGAGCGCGGGCCGTCGCACAATGCGGAAAAGTCGAACCAGACCACACCATCGGCCATGTCACGCACCGGAATCGGACGCGTGTTGATGTCCAGCCTAGTGTCATCGGCATCGCGTTCGGCATCCTTGGTCAGCCGCACGAAACACTGCGCCAGTTCCGTTTCGGCCGCAGCGCCCGGCGGGGTTTGCCAGACGCTGGCATGGGTGAGGGCGCGCAAGCGGTAATCGTGTTGGCTTTTGACTTCGAACACGCGGCAATGGGCCTGCAACAGGATGATGGCGGGCAGGAAGCTGGCGCGTTGCAGGCCATCCTTGTAGAGGTTTTCCGGCGCGGTGTTGGAGGTGGTGACGAGGGTCACGCCCTGTGCGAAAAGCTGATCGAGCAGGCGTGCCAGCAACATCGCATCGCCGATGTCGGTCACGAAAAATTCGTCCAGACACAGCAGGCGGAACTCGCGTGCGTAATCGGCGGCAATCTGCACGAGTGGATCGCTGGCCTGGCCGAGCGCACGGATGCGCGCATGCACTTCGCCCATGAAGCGGTGGTAGTGGATGCGGCGTTTGGCCGGGTAATCGAGATGGGCGTAGAACAGGTCGACGAGGAAGGTTTTTCCACGTCCGACGCCGCCCCACAAATACAACCCGCGCACCGGCGCATCGCGACGCAGTTTGCGGGCGAGTTTGGCGAACGTGCCGCCGCGCTCGCGTTCGAGCAATTGGTCGTGGATGCGATCCAGTTCTTCCAGCACGGCCCACTGCACCGGATCTGATTGCCAGCGCCCTTCCGCAACACCATCCCGGTACGCCTGCGATGGGCGCATCGGCGTCTGGCCGATGGGCGGGCTCACGCGGAAATCGGAGGCGGCAGGTTGGTGCGCACGCCGTTCTTGATCGCGCCACGCAGATCCATCATGCGGCGATGGAAAAAGTGGCCGGTTTCGGGCATCCGCACGAGCGCGGGCTTGTCGTCCATGGCATCGATCCAGTCGTAAACCGCCTGCGGATCGACCACGTCATCATCTTCGCCCTGCACCACCAGCCACGGACAGGGCGGCGCGAGGGCGGCGGAGAAATCCCAGCGCCCAACCGGCGGCGCGATGGAAATCATCTGTTTGATCGGCAGGTGGCGCGCGCCAAGCAAGGCGACATAGCTGCCGAAGGAAAATCCCGCCAGCCAGAAGGCATCGTCCGGGCGCTGCCGGCGCACCCACTCGGCCACGGCGAGCAGGTCGAGCGTTTCGCCCCGGCCTTCATCATATTCGCCCGCCGATTCGCCCACGCCGCGGAAGTTGAAACGCACCACGATGAGGCCAAGTTCGCGCAGGCTGCGTGCCAGCATCGTGACGACCTTGTTGTGCATGGTGCCACCGTGCAGCGGATGCGGATGACAGACCACCGCAATGCCACGGCGCGCATCGGCGACCTCGGGAAACTCGACGGCGGTTTCCAGCACGCCCACCGGGCCGGGCAGAAGCACGGTGGCATCGGTTTCAGGGAAGGGAACAGAGGCTGTGGTCACGCCGGACGCCGGATCAGGGAAAGATGGGCGACATGATAGCGGGCCTGCGTCAGGGTTCGCGCAGCAGCAACGTCACGCCCGGTTCGTCCTCGCGATGCACGCGCTTGCGGGCGAAGGTGGGCAGGCTTTGTTCGAGCACTTCCAATCCTGCCGGACTGTCGTGCTGCACGCGCCAAACCTGGAACAACGACAACTCCTGCCCGAAGTGCAGCAGCGCAGCGGCGCCCTGCCAGACCGGCACCTCGTCGGTGCCCAGTGCCAGCGGCGCGAACCACAGATGCAGCACCAGCCGGGTGTCGGGCGCGGGGCCGGGGCGCGACATCAGCAATGCATCACTGTGGCCGTTGTGCGAGGCCGGCAGCACCGGCAGTGTTTCGGGGGTGGCGCTCTTGTCGAGGATGGCGAGCAAGGTTTCCAGCGACGCGGATGGGCCGGGTTGCCAACCAGCCTGCAGCAGTTGTGCTCGCAATGTGTCGATGTCGCCGGCGTATTGCAGGTTCAGTGGCCAGGCACGCTCGGTGAGGAACTCGTTGCGGCGAGCAGGCAATTGCATCCAGTCGCCGTCCCACCACTGCTCAGCTGCAATGGTCGTGCGCACCTGCGGCGGAGCAAAGCGTGCCAGCGTATCGTCCGTGCTGCGGGTGCCGTGCCAGAGGCCAAAGCCGGCCACGCCCAGGTAGAACAGGATCGCCAGCGGCCGCATCCAGAACGAGCGCGTGACGCGACGGCGATAAGCGAGGCCGAGCACGGCGATCCAGACGATGCCGAGGAACACGCCGCCCAAGACGTCGGTGAGCCAGTGCGCGCCCAGATACAGGCGCGCAAACGCCACCGTCGTCACCAGCACACCGGCCACCGCATACGGCCATGCGCGCCGCCGGCCTGGCAGCTCGCGTGCGATCAGCACAGCGAAGAAACCGTAGACGATCATCGCCATCGTCACTTGTGCGGATGGGAAATCGAACCCGGCCACGGCCATGGCGGCGGGCGGACGCGGTACCTGCACCATCGCATCGAGCACCCACACCAGCACCAGGCCGAACGCGAACGCGGCGATCCAGTGCCCCGCCGCGATCCAGCGTCGCCGCCAACACAACCAACCCAAAGCAACCACCGCCGCCGGCAACAGCACCTGCCAATCGCCGAAGCTGGCCAGCACCGCCATCGGCTGATCGGCCAGCGGCGTGCGCAGACCGAACATCAGGTGATGGATATGCAGATCCAGCACAGTCGGGTCGCCATTTCCGGTGGCCATCAAAAGCACCGTGAAGAACGCCCAGCCAGCGCCGATCAAAAGCATCGCCATCAATAGCAGCGAGGGCGACTCACGCCGGCGCGGATCGATCAGCGCCTGCGCGAAACGGCCCAGCACCGGATGCCGCACCGACCAACGCAGGAGACGCGAAAGGAACAACGAGGTGCGCGGCGCAAAGACCTTGTAAGCCTGATAGACGGTGAAGCCGATCAGTGCCAGAAGCGCCAGCAACACGCCGACGACGATGGCCAGCCGTCCGGCGACGGTGGCGAAAAGATCGATCGACGCACCAAAAACCCAGCCGGGAATCAGCAACACCGCACCCCAGCTGATGCCGGCGAAAAGACTGGCCGGCACATAACGGCGGGCCGGCATCTGCAACATGCCCGCGATCGCCGGAACCAGTGGCCGCACCGCGCCGACGTAGCGTGCGATCAGGATGCTCTTGAGGCCATGACGGCGAAGCATCGCCTCGCCCTGTGGCAGCCACTCCGGATGGCGCGAGAACGGCCACATGCGGCGCAGACGGTCGCCGTGGGCACGGCCAATCACATAGCTCAACCCATCGCCGCAGAAAGCCCCCAGCGCCGCGCAAATGATCGCGTATGGCCCATCCAGCGTGCCCAACCCGATGAACGCCCCCATCGCGAACAGCAACGGGATGGCCGGCACGATAAAGCCCAGAATCACAACCGCATCGCAGAACGCGATCAGGAAGATCACGATGCCCGCCGCAATCGGATGTTGGCCGACCCAGGCGATCAGCGTGTCCAGTGTTTGTGAATTCATCGGCAAATTATAGAGGTCGCGTGTTGCTACCGGCCTTCTATTAAAGTGGCGGCTCGTTTGCAGCTCACCCACGGTAAAGCCACATGACCACCTTGCAAGGCAAGACCCTGTTCATCACCGGCGCTTCACGCGGCATCGGCCTTTCCATCGCACTGCGTGCAGCGCGCGATGGTGCCAACGTCGTGATCGCGGCCAAATCCGCCGTGCCCAATCCCAAGTTGCCGGGCACCATCCACTCCGCCGCCGCCGCGGTGGAAGCGGCGGGCGGGCAGGCGCTGGCGATCCAGTGCGACATCCGCGACGAAGCCAACGTCGAAACCGCGATGGCGGCGGCGGCTGAACGCTTCGGCGGCATCGACATCCTGGTCAATAACGCCAGTGCGATCTGGCTGGCCGGCATCACCGAAACGCCGATGAAGCGCTTCGACCTGATGCAGCAAGTCAACGCGCGCGGCACCTACCTGTGCACGCAGAAAGCCCTTCCCTATCTGGCCAAAGCGCAGAACCCGCACGTGCTGACACTGGCGCCACCGCCTTCGCTCGATCCCAAGTGGTGGGCGCCGCACACCGGCTACACCCTGGCCAAGATGGGCATGAGCTTCGTCACGCTGGGCCTTGCGGCGGAGTTGGCCGACAGCGGCATCGCGATCAACGCGCTGTGGCCGCGCACCATCATCGCCACCGA
>JAEXRB010000022.1 GCA_023438325.1 Pseudomonadota bacterium
CCCTGGATGCCGCCGGCATCGATCGCCCGGCACTCGCCGCCAAAGCGGTGCGCGTGTTCTACGAACAGGTGTTCCGCGACAATTTTTTCCATGCCGATGCCCACGCCGGCAACATCTGGGTGGATGCCGATCCGTCGCGCACCACCAATCCGCGCTTCATCGCACTGGATTTCGGCATCGTCGGGCAGCTTTCTCCACGCGACCAATACTGGCTGGCGGAAAACTTCATGGCGATCTTCCGGCGCGACTACCGCCGCATCGCCGAACTGCACCTGGCCGCCGGCTGGATGCCGGCACATGTACGCACCGAAGAGCTGGAAGCAGCCGCGCGTGCCGTCTGCGAGCCATATTTCACCCGCCCGTTGTCGGAGTTCTCGCTCGGCGAAGTGCTGCTCAAACTGTTCCGCACCGCGCAGCGCTACGAGCTCACACTGCAACCGCAACTCATCCTGCTGCAGAAAACCCTGCTCAACATCGAAGGGCTCGGCCGCGTGCTGGATCCCGGGCTCGACCTGTGGGCCGTCGCCCGCCCGGTGCTCGAACGCATCCTGCGCGAGCGCTACAGCCCGGCGCGCCTGCGCAACGAGCTCCGTCGTCGCCTGCCCGAACTCATGTCCACCGCGCCGGACATGCCGCGCCTGGTCCACGCCTGGCTCACGCAACAAGTCGACGGCGAACATGCCGTCAACCTGCGTTCGCAGGATCTTGCAGCGCTCGCCCTCGCCGCCCGCGAAACGCCGCGCCGCCTGGTCCGCGCCGTACTCGGCAGCGGCTTGCTGATTGCCGCGGCGGTGCTCTACGCATTCGACAGCAGCGGGCCGCGCTGGCTGCACATCCCGGCCAGCGCATGGATCACGGCCGGCGGCGCACTGCTGGCATTCATTTCGACACGCCAGCGCAAACCTGAGGCCTGAGCCGCGTCACTCCAAATTGGACCTGAACCTTGATTAGTATCACAAGTGACTGATCTCGAAGGCTATGCATCAATCAATCATTCCCGCAGGTACACGTACGGGTACACGGGGAAAGCAGATGTCACAGGAAAACATCTTCCGGTCGCAACTTGCCATCATCCTGCCCATTCGTTGGCACCAGCCCTCCGGCAGCATTCAACAAGTCCATCGTTGTCCACGGCCTGCCCGCGCGCCCGAGGAAGTACCGGATGCCGGCCTGGTCGAGCGCGCGGCGCATGTCGCCAATGCGCTCGAAGCCAGTGGCCAGCAGCAGGTCTTCGCAACTCAGCAAGCCCACGAACCGCTGGGGGGATGGCGTGGGTGTATCCGACTGCGGGCTGTCTGGCTTCTTCATGGTGTCGGCACGGCGATGACGGATGGACGAGAGCTTACGTCATGCAACCGCTGATACTTCACGGTCTTGAAAACCCAACCCTTTCCATTGGGTTTCGCGGTGATCGGATTTCAGCAGTCGGTGCCCAGCACCACCAGCAACGAAGCGGTCTTCAGGTGATCGGGTGGGCGAAAAAAGCCCGCACAATGCGGGCTTCGGTTTGGTGCTGGCGCGAGGGAGTTCGAGGCGGGAACACATGCCCCAGCGACTGGCGACGAATTTCGTCGGCAGTCACTTTGATGTAGTCAGCGCCTTCAATCACTCGAACAGCAATGCCCGTGCAGGTCATCCAAGTGCCGCATATCGTGGTGAATTCCGCACGGTCATTGGCACCAGCACGAACCGGCCAGCTGTTCGCCTGCCTTTCTGGCGTTCTCGCTTACTGCGCGCCTTTCATGCCGCGCCTCTGGCGGTGTCGTCTCCGGGTTGCATGTGCTCCCGGATGAGCTCGGCCAGCGCCTCGACAAGGAACGGATTCACTTGAACGGCTTCACGTATTGGCGGCGTGGCGGGGTTCTCCGGTCGCCACAGGCAAGATGCCCACGGAGCCGGCTGCGCGCCGTCATAGCGGCCCTCTGGCCCGCGCATGGTGCGTGGTGGCGTCTTGGCCTTGGTGCGCCTTGTGCGTTTTGCTGGAATGCTCATGGTGCGCGCCCCTGCCAGCGTTGCAGGTAGCCATTGGCGGTGCTTATCTTGTCGTGCAGCTCTTCCATGCCTGTGCCTCGTGCCAGTCTTGCGGCTTGCACCAGTTGGCCAAGTGCTTCGTCGGCTTCCGTCCAGCCACTCACCAGCACGGCGTCCAGTGCAGTCAATGCACGGGTGAAGGTTTCCGCATGGCCTTGTGGCAGCTCGCCAGCCAGTTGCCGCAATCCACGCACAAGTTTCTGCGCTTGGGTAATGGTTCTGGGCGTGCCAACGGTTCCGGGTGGCTCGATGACCGTTATGGTGTGTCCAATGCCGCCTTGCGTGCGTGAGGCCTCTTGCGCGGCTGCCCACGCGGCCCCTGCATCGTCGTAGATGCCTACGGTCAGCGAAAGCAGCGTGCCGCAGCCAGCCTTGTCAGTGACCGTGCTGGCATGGGTGAACACGATGGCGCGGTATTGCCGGTGCGTTGGTGTGGTGGGCAGGCTCAGTGGCTTGGTTGCCTCGCTGCTGATGACCAAGGCGCTCATGCCGTCACCTCCGTGCGCGTACTGCGCGCCTCGGCCGCTTCGGCCATCTGGTCGTAGGCTGCGGCTGATTCTCGGCAGGTGTTCGCAAGGTGCTGCGACGACTCGCTTGATTCCAGCCCGTAGGCGAAGGCGTACAGGCGGCTGGCCTGTGCTTGGGCGCGATGGGCACGGGCGATCCGGGTGTAGTAATCCGTGGATGGATCAAGGGTGTTCATGGTGTTGGACTCCGTAGGTCGTGGAATCCGCCACTGCGACGCCAGGCGCGGGGTGGCGGGCGATGCGGGTTGGCGTACCGGCCTACGGACCGGCGGCCTTGCGGCCCCCGCACCGCCCACCATGAACAGGTAGGACGTGCGACGCCCGGACGAAACACGGGCATGAAAAAAGCGCCGGGCTTCGATGGGCGGCGCTTTGTGCGCCGTAGGATTCGGGACGCCAATCCCGGCTGCCGATTGTGCGGCAGCGGTGTGAGGATGCGCGTGGCGTGGGTGGGGTGTCAAGGGTGAAGTTACTCACAACCTTGTCCCCTTACGTCGCGCACGTCTTCAAGTATCTTCCGCCATACACCCAACATGCAGGAAAGCTATGTCGCCCTTCGTCGCCGTTCCATGCAAGCCACCTCGAAGCGAGCGCCAATGCTGGTTCTAATTGATGAGAGCGGCGACCCGGGCTTCAAGATGGCACGCGGCTCATCGCCATACTTCGTCGTGGCAATGGTCATCTTCGACGATCTGGGCGAAGCCGAACTGACTGGCAAGGCCATCGCGGTGTTGCGGAACAAACTCAGGTTGAAGACCGAGTTCAAGTTCTCCAAGAGCCACGACGACGTGAAGGATGCCTTCTTCGAATGCGTCTGCGCGCGGCGCTTCAGCGTTCGAGCCATCGTCGTGGACAAGTCGGCAATCTATAGCGAGAACCTCCGCGACCGGAAGGACCTGTTCTACAACTACTTCGTGAAGATGCTCCTGCGACATGACCGGGGAGCACTACAAAAGGCGCGCATCAAGATCGATGGGAGTGGCGACCGGAGTTTCAGGAACGAGCTGAACACGTATCTGCGACGTGAGTGCGACACAAGCCAAATCGCCGGCATCCGGTTCGCCAACTCCTGCAACGACACTCTGATCCAACTCGCCGACATGGTTGCCGGAGCCATCCTCAGGTCATGCCGTGATGACCGCAAGGACTCCAGACGCTGGCGGAAGATGCTCGAACGTGCTGGCCGAATCGACAACATCTGGCCGTTTCGGTAGCCCTAAAAACAAAGGGAGCGACATGCGCTCCCTTGTCCGCACCCCCGGCCTATTCGGGCGATTGCCCGACAAGCACACCCTACGGAGACGGTTCGGAACCGGGGGGGCTGGGTGGGGGGATTCTTACGGGATTCCATTGCCTGCGCAATACCTGTTGGTAAGTTTCCGATGAATGGTCGCGGCCGCCATGGAGCCGGTACGGCTTCTTTCCCGGTTCACTCAGAGCTGTCGCCTGGCTCGCGCGTCTTCTCGCAAAATCCGCGCGCGCAGGCGCGCGGAACGTTCAGGTCAGTGGCAATTCCCACCGACCTCCGCCGCTTCGTCCGCATTGCGGACGAAGAACTCATCTCACTCCAACGGAGCCAACACGAACCGCTCGATCTGGATCGGCTTCCCATCCACACCGCCATGCTCGTGGTCGATCTTGTCTCGCCACTCGCTGCGGCGGCGGTTCTTCAGCCAGAAGATGCAGGCCGTGGTGTCGGGCGGCACGTGCTCGCGGTATTCCGCAAAGACCGGAGCCTTTGCGCCAGCCGGCATGAAAATCTTCACCGCGTCGTGCGTGTAGCCCACCGCGCGCAGGTACAAGCTGCGTTCCACCCGGTCATCCGCCGCTGACTTGCCGCTCTTTAGGGCACGAAAAAATGGCTCGTGACACGTCTGCCAGTTGAGGATGGTGCGCACCGTCACACCGAAGAAATCGGCCAGGTCCGCATCGGTTGCGCCCAGGCGGCAAAGCTTCTCGGCCTGCTTGGCGTACTCGGCACGGTAAAGCGTTTTCCTTCCGGGACTGGTCTTCGCAGTGGTCATGGTTGTATCTCCTTCCCGTGCCATTGGCATCCGGTTCTTCCGGGCAAGGCGCGTGCTTCACAGGGTTTCCCGTCTGCCCGCAGTGCACCGCAGGGAGGTGCCTTGTCCTTCCTGCGCTTCCACTCGGGACGCCATAGGCTTCGTTCCGCTTCAATCAGGGTGAGGCGGGCAAGACATGAGGACAGGTCGGTGATTCGGTGCCGTACCGCGCCGGTAAGGTCCAGGCCGTCAAGTTCCTGCACCAGTTGCGCCAGAACGGCCTTGGCGTAGTCGAGTTCCCGCCGGGTTTCGGAGTGAGTGGGTCTGGTCATGATGTTTCCAGTGGATGCCTGTGGTTCCTGTG
>JAEXRB010000031.1 GCA_023438325.1 Pseudomonadota bacterium
GGCCTGAGGCGCGGAAGCAGGCTGGCATCCGGCGAGTGTGGCGGTGCAGGCCAGGGCGAGGAGCGAAGTGGAAAGGCGCATGGGAAATCTCCGGGTGCGGGGTGGATGGGAAAGCATGAGACATCGATGAGGCGGCGTCATCCTGCGCTGCGATGTTGCAATCGCGCCGCATCCGGGTATGGCTGCACATCCGCCGGCCCGTCGCGCCGCAGTGCTGCCTGCAAGGCTGTCCACCAGTCCACGTCGAAGATGTCGCCGTGCTGCGCCAGCAGCGCCTGGCGTTGCTCGGCATCCAGGCCGAGGAATTGCGGGAACTGCTCGGGAAACACATCGGCAGGATCGACGTAATACCACGCGCCGTGATGCATCTCCTCATCGTCGGTGCGGGCGCGGGGCAGGCGCTTGAAGCGGCAGTCGCGCACCAGGCACAACTCGTCGTAGTCGTAGAAGATGGCGCGGCGGTTGCGGGTTACGCCGAAGTTCTTGAGCAGCAGATCGCCCGGAAAGATATCGCTGCGCGCCAGGTCGCGAATCGCCTGGCCGTAGTCCAGCACCGCGCGCAATGCGTCCTGGGACGACACTTCCTTCAGGTACAGATTGAGCGGTCGCAGCCGGCGTTCGACGTAGCAGTGCGCGATGACGATATCCTCACCATCGGCGTAGACGCTTTCCTTGCAGCCTTCCAGCAGTTCTTCCAGCAACCCGGGTGCGAACTGGCGGCGCGAGAAACGCAGGAACTTGAACTCCTGCGCATCCACGAGACGACCGGCGCGATCGTGGTGGGAAACGATGCGGTACTTCTCCATCACCTCCTCGCGCGCCATTTCCTTGGGGTAGGCGAACTTGTCGCGGATCAGCTTGAACACCAGCGGCCACGAGGGCAGGGTGAACACCAGCATCACCATGCCGCGTTCGCCTTCGGCATGCACGAAGTGTTCGTCGGGGCGTTGTGCCAGATGTCGGAAGAAGGCGCGGTAGCGTTCCGTCTTGCCCTGTTTGGCGCGCCCGAGCACGGTGTAAAGCTCGTCCAGCGGTTTGTGCGGCAGCAGCGCGCGCAGGAATACCACCGCATCGCCCACCGTGGGCAGATCGGCGAAGAAATAGCTGCGGGTGAAGCCGAACAATTGCGCCAGATGGTCGCGCTCGGTGATCAGTGCATCAACGAAAATGCCGTCCGGCCCGTTCGCCAGCGCGATGGTGAAGGGCGTATGGCGGAACTCTCCGAAAGCGCGGCCCACCAGATAGGCACGCTGCTCGCGATAGAAAACCGTTTCCAGCAATTCGATCTGCACCAGCGGCGCGGCATCACCCCAATGGGTGAACCGTTCGTGCACGGTGCGCGCCATGGATTCGGCGCAGCGTTCGGCGTGCGCATACGGCGTATCGAACGAGTAGCCGGCCAGCACGCGCAGGAATACCGCCGCCAGATCGCCAGGAACGGCGTGGCTATGGCGTGCAACCGGATGGGAAATCTGATCCGTCGGCTCGATATCGAGTGCGACGAACTCGATATCCGGATCCACGCCGCGGGTGCGGAAGAAGCGGCGGGTGAGGGTGTTGTAGAACGTCTTGTAAAGCTCGCGATCGAGCAGTTCGGCCACTTCTTCCGCGTAGGCGTCGCGGATGTAGCCCCACAACGCACGATCCTGCGCTCGCTCGCCCAGCACGTGTTCGAGCCAGTGCTGCATCTGGTCGATGCAGATGTCATACAGCTCGATGCGCTCCACCAGATCGGAACGCATCCCGGAAAAATCACGTGCTTCGAAACGCGGTTTCGCACGCCGTGTGATGGCGGCAAAACGCGCGTGGTAATCGGAAAACCCATCGCGTATTCGCGTTGCCACGCCGCTGGCCAGTACCTGCATCGTCCGCTCCGGAAAAAGCCACGCGAGCATGGTAGACCGTACGGCTGCGTATGACGCGCGATGGCGTGATCGACGCATTTCAGCACTGCTAGACTTCGACCTCTTTTCCGGAGCCAGCGGCATTTGCCGGACGCCCCCGACCCTTGCAGGAAACCAGCCCATGAACGCACAACTTAAGGCCGCCGCGGCCATCCCGACGGTGAAGCTTCTGATCGATGGCGCTTTCGTCGAGTCGCGCACCAGCGAATGGCGCGATGTCGTCAATCCCGCCACGCAGGAAGTGCTGGCACGCGTTCCTTTCGCCACTGCCGCCGAAGTCGATGCGGCGGTGACGGCGGCGCGCGAAGCCTTCAAGAGCTGGCGCAAGACGCCGATCGGCACCCGCGCCCGCATCTTCCTCAAGTACCAGCAGCTGATCCGCGAAAACATGAAAGAACTCGCGGCGCTGCTCACCGCCGAACAAGGCAAGACCTTGCCTGACGCCGAAGGCGACGTGTTCCGTGGCCTCGAAGTGGTGGAGCACGCGGCCGCCATCGGCAACCTGCAACTGGGCGAGCTGGCCAACAACGTCGCCAACGGCGTGGACACTTACACCCTGCTGCAACCGCTGGGCGTTTGCGCCGGCATCACGCCGTTCAACTTCCCGGCGATGATTCCGCTGTGGATGTTCCCGATGGCGATTGCCACCGGCAATACCTTCGTGCTGAAGCCATCCGAACAAGATCCGATGGTGACGATGCGCCTCGTCGAGCTGGCGCTGGAGGCGGGTATTCCCAAGGGCGTGCTGAACGTGGTGCATGGCGGCCCCGATGTGGTGAACGCGATCTGCGATCACCCCGAGATCAAGGCGGTGTCGTTTGTCGGCTCGACGAAAGTGGGCACGCACGTCTACAACCGCGCCTCGCTCGCTGGCAAGCGCGTGCAATGCATGATGGGCGCGAAGAATCACGCGGTGGTGCTGCCTGATGCCAACAAGGAACAGACCCTCAACGCGATTGCGGGTGCCGCCTTCGGTGCCGCCGGCCAACGTTGCATGGCAGCGTCGACTCTGGTGCTGGTGGGCGAGGCGCGCAATTGGATTCCCGAGATCGTCGAGAAGGCCAAAACCCTCAAGGTCAACGCCGGTACCGAGGCCGGCACCGATGTGGGGCCGGTGATTTCCTGTGCGGCCCGTGCCCGCATCGAATCGCTGATCGGAACTGGTGAGCAAGACGGCGCGAAGCTGGAACTGGACGGCCGCAACCCGAACGTGGCCGGTTACGAGAAGGGCAACTTCGTCGGCCCGACGATCTTCTCCGGCGTGAAGCCCGGCATGCGCGTCTACGACGAGGAAATCTTCGGGCCGGTGCTGATCATCCTCGATGCGGAAACGCTGGATGACGCCATCAACCTGATCAACAGCAACCCGAATGGCAACGGCACCGCCGTGTTCACCCAGAGCGGTGCGGCGGCGCGCAAGTTCCAGGAAGACATCGACGTGGGCCAGGTCGGCATCAACGTGCCGATTCCGGTGCCGGTGCCGCTGTTCTCCTTCACCGGCTCGCGCGCGTCCAAGCTCGGCGACCTGGGCCCTTACGGCAAACAGGTGGTCATGTTCTACACCCAGACCAAGACAGTCACGGCGCGCTGGTTCGATGACGAAACCGCATCGCATGGCGTCAACACCACCATTTCGCTGAAGTGAGGCGTTGACTTCATGGATCTGGAATTGAACGAAGAACAACAGGCCTTCCGCGAAGCTGCGCGCGATTTCGCGGCGGCGCGCATGGCGCCCTTCGCGGCGCAGTGGGATGCCGAGCATCACTTCCCCAAGGAGGTGATCGGCGCCGGTGGCGAGCTGGGTTTCTGCGGCTTGTATGCACCTGAAGATATTGGCGGATTGAGCGTGTCGCGACTCTCCGCCGCGGTGGTGTTCGAAGAACTGGCCACGGCCTGCCCGTCGACGGCGGCGTACTTCACCATCCACAACATGGCGACGTGGATGCTCGGCCAGTGGGGCACGCCGGAGTTGAAATCCGAATGGGGCGAGGCGCTCACGTCGGGCCGCAAGATCGCTTCGTACTGCCTGACCGAACCGGGCTCGGGTTCGGATGCCGCCTCGCTGAAAACCCGCGCCGTGCGCGATGGCGATGACTACCTCATCAGCGGTAGCAAGGCCTTCATTTCCGGTGGCGGATTCAGTGACCTGCTGATCGTGATGGCGCGCACCGGCATCGATGGCCCCAAGGGCATCAGCGCTTTCGCGGTGCCGGCCGATGCGCCGGGCATCAGCTATGGCCGGCAGGAAGAAAAAATGGGCTGGCACAGTCAGCCGACCTGCGGCATCACCTTCGAGAACGTGCGTGTGCCGGCGAAGTATCGGCTGGGCGAAGAAGGCCAGGGCTTCACCTTCGCGATGAAGGGCCTGGATGGCGGACGCATCAACATCGCCTCGTGCTCGCTCGGCGGAGCGCAGGCAGCGCTGGATCAGGCACGCAAGTATCTGGGTGAACGCCGCCAGTTCGGCAAGGCTCTGGCCGAGTTCCAGGCGCTGCAATTCCGCATCGCCGACATGGCGACCAACCTCGTTGCAGCGCGACAGATGGTGCACACCGCTGCCGCACGGCTGGATGCCGGCAGTGCCGATGCCACGGCGTGGTGTGCGATGGCCAAGCGCTTCGCCACCGACACTTGTTTCTCCATCGTGGACGAGGCCCTGCAACTGCACGGCGGTTACGGCTATACCAGCGAGTTTCCGCTTGAACGCTTGCTGCGCGATTTGCGCGTGCACCGGATTCTGGAGGGCACCAACGAGGTGATGCGGATGATCATCTCGCGCCGACTGCTCGGTTCGGAGGCGGGGCTGCGATGAGTGCTCCGGTATTGTTCGAGGAACGCGCCGCGGGCGGCGGTCGACGCATCGGCATCGCCACGCTGAATCAGCCGGCCACGCTCAATGGCCTGTCGCTGGAGATGGTCGATCTGCTTGCCGAACGGCTCGACGCCTGGGCTCGGGACGACGCCATCGCACTGGTGATGTTGCAAGGCGCGGGCGGCAAGGCGTTCTGTGCCGGTGGCGACTTGCACGCGCTGCACCGCGCGATGCGTGCATCCGATCAGGATGCGGCGCTGACATTTTTTTCGCGCGAGTATCGACTCGATTACCGCATCCACGCCTATCCCAAGCCGGTGTTGTGCTGGGGCCATGGCATCGTCATGGGTGGCGGTATCGGGCTCATGGCCGGCGCCAGTCATCGCGTTGTCACAGAAGCCTCGCGGCTGGCGATGCCGGAAATCGGCATCGGCCTGTTTCCCGATGTCGGTGGCACCTGGATGCTGTCGCATGCGCCTGGCGCGATCGGGCGTTTCCTCGCCCTGACCGGCGCCAGCATCAATGCCGCCGACGCGCTGTATGCCGGTTTCGCCGATCACGCGGTAGCCAGCGAACGGCACGACGAATTGCTCGATGCGCTGGCTGCCACGGCATGGCGCGGCGAGGCTGCGGCCGATGCCGCCACGCTCGATGCCTTGCTGCGCAGCTTCGCGCTGGCCGAACTTGCCGAAGGCTCGTTGCATCGGCTGCGCACCACCATCGATGCCTGCTGTGGCGGCACCTCGCTCGAAGCCGCCATCGCCGCCATCGCGCAAACCACACACGATGATCCGTGGTGGCAGAAGGCGCAGGCCGCGTTGGCACGTGGCTGCCCATCGGCGATCCGTTTGTCGTGGGAGTTGCAGCGCCGTGCCAGTCGCCTGTCGCTGGCCGAGGTGTTCGCGCTTGAACTCATTGCCGCGCTGGCCTGCACCGCGCATGGTGATTTCGCCGAGGGCATCCGCGCGCTGCTGATCGACAAGGACAAGAATCCGCAATGGAACCCGGCCACGCTGGACCAAGCCGATGCGGCCTTCATCGAACGCTTCTTCACCGCGCCGTGGCCAGCTTCGGAACATCCACTCGCAGACCTGGGCCGCGATGATCCGCAGCGCGCACCGCTGCGGTAACAGCGCAATCAGAAAACCCACGAAGGAACCGACATGACCACCACATCGCATCCAGCCATCGCTTTCATCGGACTGGGCCACATGGGCGGGCCGATGGCCGCCAATCTGGTCAAGGCCGGCTATCCCGTACGCGTGTTCGATCTCGTGCCATCGGCGCTGGAGGCTGCGGTTGCGGTGGGCGCAGTATCTGCCGCCAGTGCCGTGGACGCGGTGAAAGGCGCGCAGGTGGTGATTTCGATGCTGCCGGCCAGCCGTCACGTGGAAGGCGTGTATCTAGGCGACAACGGCATCCTCGGCGCGATCGCGCCAGGTGCGCTGGTGATCGACAGCAGCACCATTGCCCCGGCCACGGCACGCAAGGTGGCTGAGGCGGCTGCGGCGCGCGGTCTGGCGATGATCGATGCGCCGGTTTCCGGCGGTACGGCGGGTGCGGCAGCCGGTACGCTGACCTTCATCGTTGGCGGTGATGCCGATGCGCTGGAGCGTGCCCGGCCGGTGCTTTCGGCGATGGGGAAAAACATCTTCCACATGGGCGGCGCGGGCGCAGGCCAAGTCGCCAAGCTGTGCAACAACATGGCACTGGGCGTGATCATGGCGGCCACCGGCGAAGCCATCGCACTGGGCGCTGCGCATGGTCTGGATGCCAAGGCGTTGTCGCAGATGATGGCGGTCAGCACGAGCCGCAGCTGGGCGACGGAAGTCTGCAATCCGTGGCCGGGCGTGCTGGAAAACGCGCCTGCATCGCGCGGGTACAGTGGTGGCTTCGGCAACGATCTGATGCTCAAGGATCTGGGGCTGGCCGCCGAGGCGGCGATGAGTATCGGCGCCTCGATTCCTCTTGGTGAGCTGGCGCGCAATCTGTACGCCATGAACAGCCAGGCCGGACGCGGCAAACTGGATTTTTCCAGCGTGGTGAAGTTGCTGGCAGACGTCGAGGCGGGCTGAGGCGTTCCGGGGCGGGTATCTGAGGATCAAAGCATCGCTGGTGTCTTGACCCTGCCATCGATTCGACAGGATGAATGGTGCTTTGATTGCAGAACAGCCTGCGGCGGGGCATCGAGGCGCGACGCGTGGCCTGCGTGGATCCTGCTCAGATGCGGGTGCGGAGCAAGTACCCCAGTTCCTGCTTTTCTTCAGGCGACAGCGTGTGCAGGCTGCGCGTCTTCAGCTCGGCCAGGCGCTGCTCGTTGGCTTGTGCCGCCAGTTTTTGCACGCCGTGCAATACCGAATCCTGCCAGGCCTCGCTATCCCCTGGAATATCGATCAAAGACAGCTTTTCCAGCGCACCGGACTCTTCGCGCCCGCTGAAGTGTTCCAGGATGGCGCCGGTACGGATCGAGGGGCTGGCATGGATCAGATCGAGCAATTCCAGCAACAGCCCCACGCCAGGCTGCTTCAGGCTGGCAAATGCGTAGGGCGGCACTACCTCCAGACCGAGTGCCGGGTTGTGCAGCAACAAGGTGATGATGTTCCGAACCAGACTGAGGCGCGGAGTGCCGGCCTGGGAGCGACGCTGTGGCACGGGCGTGGCGGGAGGAATCATGCCTGTGCGTGGTGGTGAGGTGGAAACACCGGTGAGTTCGGTCAGGCGCTGGAACATCAGGTCGCGAAAGGCGCCTTCGGGAATCTGCGCCAGCATCGGTTTGCAGCGTTCAGCCAGGCGTGCGCGACCATCGAGCGTATCCAATTGCACATCGGTGGATTGTTCGCGGAAGAAAAACTCCGACAGCGGCATGGCCTGTGCGAGGCGGGCCTCCAACCCACTGCTGCCTTCCTTGCGCACCAGTGAATCGGGGTCTTCGCCATCGGGCAGGAACAGGAATCCGGCTTGCCGGCCTTCTTTCATGCGCGGCAGGATGGATTCCACCGCACGCCAGGCGGCTCTGCGGCCAGCGGCGTCGCCGTCGAAGCAGAAGAACACGTCGGCGGCATTGCGGAACAGGAGTTCTGCATGTTCGGGTGTGGTGGCCGTGCCGAGCGTGGCGACGGCGGTGGTGACGCCGTACTGGAACAGCGCCACCACATCCATGTAACCCTCGACCACGATCAGGCGCGGAATCTTCGAATGTGCCTGCCGCACTTGCCACAGGCCGTACAGTTCGCGGCCCTTGTGGAACAGCGGGGTTTCCGGTGAATTGAGGTATTTCGGCCCGGCCTCCTTGCCATCGGCGGTGGTCTTGCCGATGACGCGGCCACCGAAGGCGATGGGGCGTCCGCGCCGATCGTGGATCGGGAACATGACGCGCTCACGGAAGCGGTCATACAGGTGGCCGCCGTCGCTTTTGGCCAGCATGCCGGTCTGTTCGAGCAGACGCAGGGCTTCGGGGTGGGTGCCGAGCGCGTTTTTCAGGCCATCGAACCCTTCGGGTGCATAGCCGAGCGAGAACCGCTCGCGCGTGGCCGCATCGATGCCGCGTTTGCTGAAGTAGTCCTGCGCGCGCTTGCTGGCCGCGAGCTGCGAGGTCAGCCAGCGCGAGGTGCTGGCCAGCATGTCGTACATCTGGCGCGAATGACCATCCTCGTTGCGCTGGCGTGTTTCGCGCGGCACGTCCATGCCGTTGCGTCGTGCCAGTTCCTCCACCGCATCGAGGAATTCCAGCTTGTCGTATTCCATCAGGAAGCGCAGCGCGCTGCCGTGCGCGCCGCAGCCGAAGCAGTGATAGAACTGTTTGGTCTGGGAGACGGTGAAGCTGGGCGAGCGCTCGTCGTGGAACGGACACAGCCCTTGGTACTCGCGCCCGGCGCGCTTGAGCGGCACACGCGCGCCGATCAATTCGACGATGTCGGTGCGCGCGATCAGGTCATCGATGAAAGCGTCGGGGATGCGGGCCATCGGGACATGATAAGTTGGATCGCATATGACGAAGGTATGGCAATGGAAAAGGATGATGCGTCGGCTACTTGGCTTGATGGCGCTCCCGCTGCTGGTGGCTTGCGCCGCAACACCATCGCGGGGTGGCATCAGTCAATCGGGTGAGGTGTCGCTGGCCTCCATCGAGCCGGAAGATGCAGAGCGCCACACGCTGGGCGGTGACGAAGATTTCCAGGTGGGAGTGCCGATTTTCGACGATTCACGCCAGATGCCGGCGTACCCCGAGGCATGGCTGGGCCGCGCGCCGGGACGGCTGGAGATTTGCGTGGAATTGACGGTGGACGAACGTGGCGGAGTAGAGAGCAGTCGTGCGCTGCGTGATGTGGCTGGATGCGACATGGCAGAAGGGGCGATGGCCGAAGCTTTCGATGCTGCTGTCGCGCGGGCGGTGCGGACATGGCATTTTGAGCCCAGTGTCGTCTGTCGCCTGCAGCCGGGCGAAGTGCCACGCGGAGAGTGTGGTGATGCGAAGGTGCGGGAGTCGGTTGCGGTGCTGCGCGCGTACCGCTTCTTGTTCGAGCAGCGCGCCGATGGCGGCGCGCATGTCGGGGTGACGGAGAACTGATATCGCTTGCGCGGATCAGCCCGCCAGCGCTTTCTTCACCAGCACCGAAACCAGGCCCATGTCGGCCTGGCCGGCGAGTTTGGGTTTGAGCACGCCCATCAGCTTGCCGATGTCGGCCGGGCCGGCGGCGCCGGTTTCGGCAATCGCTTCGGCAATGGCGGCGCTGATCGCGGCCTCGTCCATCTTGGCGGGCAGGTAGGTATCGATGATCAGGATTTCGGCGCGCTCGATCGCCGCCAGATCCTCGCGGTTGGCAGCTTCGTACTGGCTGACCGAATCCTTGCGCTGCTTGACCATCTTTTCCAGCACGGCCAGCGTGGCGGCGTCGTCGAGCACGATGCGCTCGTCCACTTCGCGCTGCTTGATTGCGGCGTTGATCAGGCGGATCACGGCAAGGCGATCCTTTTCGCCGCTTTTCATCGCGGCTTTCATGTCATCGGTAAGGCGTTGTTTGAGGCTCATGGGATCACTCCGTGAAATTCAGAAACGCAGAAAAACGCCTGGAGCGTTTTTCGACATCGCGCCAGCGATGGCCAGAACGGCGTTTGACGGGGATGTTGTAAACGCAAAAAGCCGGCAGCGCTTGGCGCAGCCGGCTTTTCAAGCGGAGTTCGGCGGCTCAGTAGAGACGCTGGCGCTTGGTCACGTCGCGCGAGACGCGGCGCAGGTGACGCTTCACCGCAGCAGCCGCCTTGCGCTTGCGCTCTTGCGTGGGCTTCTCGTAGAACTCGCGCTTGCGGGTTTCGGCCAGGACGCCGGCCTTTTCGCAGGTGCGCTTGAAGCGGCGCAGGGCAAACTCAAATGGCTCGTTTTCGCGGACTTTGACGCTGGGCATGGAAGCTCCGGATGTGTTCTTGGCAGACCGGGAACGTGCCCGGGTGTTGGGAGAGCCGCGTATGATACTGGGCAAGAATCGTCCAGCGCAAGTCCGGCGTATGCCGGCCCTGCGGTTCCATGTCTTCAATCGGAAGCCCAATGATCGTTCTCGGCATCGAAACCAGTTGCGATGAAACCGGCGTGGCGGTGTATGACACCGCAGCCGGCCTTCGTGCCCATGCGCTTTACAGCCAGATCAAGTTGCACGCCGAATACGGCGGCGTGGTGCCCGAGCTGGCCAGCCGCGACCATGTGCGCAAACTGGTGCCTCTGGTACGTCAGTGTCTGACGCAGGCGGGGTTGTCGCTGTCCGATCTGGATGGCGTGGCCTACACCGCCGGGCCCGGGCTGGTGGGGGCGCTGCTCGTGGGGGCGGCGGCCGGGCGGGCGTTGGCATTTGCGCTGGATGTGCCCGCCATCGGTGTGCATCACATGGAAGGTCACCTGCTCGCGCCGTTGCTCGAAGAAAACCCGCCGCAACCGCCGTTCGTGGCGCTGCTTGTGTCAGGCGGGCATACCCAGTTGGTGGACGTGCGCGGTATCGGAGATTACGTGCTGCTGGGTGAAACACTGGACGACGCCGCCGGCGAAGCCTTCGACAAGACCGCCAAGTTGATGGGGTTGCCGTATCCCGGCGGGCCGCATCTGGCGCGGCTGGCGGGCGCGGGTACGCCGGGCAGGTTCGTCTTTTCGCGCCCGATGATCGATCGCCCCGGGCTGGATTTCAGTTTTTCCGGGCTCAAGACGCAGGTGCTGCTGGCCTGGCAGCAATCCGATCAATCCGATCAAACACGCGCCGATGTTGCGCGTGGTTTCGAGGAAGCCGTGACCGAGACGCTTGCCATCAAGTGCGAGCGTGCTTTGGTGCACACCGGGCATCGCACCTTGATCGTGGCCGGCGGCGTGGGCGCCAATCGGCGGTTGCGCGAACGTCTGGCCGACATGGCGTGCAGGCGCAAGGTGCAAGTGTCGTTTCCGCGCCCCGAGTTCTGCACCGACAACGGCGCCATGATCGCCTTTGCTGGTGCGCTGCGGCTGCAGGCAGGCCAGCACGAAACGCCTTCGATCCGGGTGCGTCCGCGTTGGGACATGGCGGAACTTGACGCGGTGGCGTAAGCCGAGGTTCGGGTTTCGCGGAGTCGGGGCGTTACCATCTCCGATTCCCATCGACCTCATGATCCTTATTCGAATGGACGCCGTATTCATAGAACAGCTCGAAGTCGATGCCTTGATCGGCATCTACGACTGGGAGCGCAAGATCCGCCAGCCGCTCTGGTTCGACATCGAGATGGCATTCGACAATCGCGTGCCTGCCGGCAGCGATGCGATCGAAGACACGCTCGACTACAAGGCAGTCAGCAAGCGCGTGGTTTCCTACGTGCAATCCACCGATTTTGGATTGGTTGAAACGCTCGCCGAATGTGTGGCCGAGCTGATCCTTTCCGAGTTTCCGGTAGGACGCGTGAACTTGAAGCTCTCCAAGCCTGGCGCGGTGCGCGGTGCGCGTGCCGTAGGCGTGAAAATTGTGCGCGAAAAGGAGGTAGTGGCATGACGGATTGGATCGAAGCGCTGCGCGAAGCCTTGGCTCCGCACCCTGGTTTGTACGCCATCGTGGTGGTGGCTGCGCTTTGCATTGCCGCTTGGTTGGCCAATTTCGTGACCAAGAAAGTGCTGCTGCGTGCCTTGCGTCGCGCCTTGCGCGCCACCGTGATGCCTGCAGCGGCCGACGAAGGAAGCGCGTTCCGCTTCGGGGTGATTCCGCGCCTTGCCAACATCGTGCCGGCGCTGGTGTTGATGGCGGGCGTGGTGCTGGTACCGGATTTGCCGGAAGCGGTGATCAAGGTGGTGCGCAATGTCGGTGCGGCGTTCATCGCCCTGACCGTGGCGCTTGCCGCTTCCAAGGCGTTGGACATGGTCAATGCGCTGTATCTGCGCCGCGCCGATGCGCGAGACAAGCCCATAAAGGGCTATCTGCAACTGGTCAAGATCGTGGTGTTCGCGGTTGCGGCGGTGTTGATGATCGCGGCATTGATCGACCGTTCGCCGCTGGTGTTGCTGTCTGGCCTGGGTGCGATGATGGCGGTGCTGATCCTGATATTCCAGGACACCTTGCTCTCGATCGTCGCGGGCG
>JAEXRB010000164.1 GCA_023438325.1 Pseudomonadota bacterium
GCCCCGTGGCTGGCCATCCGGCGTGAACCGCCGACGCCAGGTGCCGATCTGGTGCTGCCGGGTTTGCCGGTCTGCTATGCGATCGAACGCTACGGTCTTTCCAATGTCCTGATCCTCGAGCAGACCTGCCGCGAGGCCGGCTTGGCGTCGCCTCTGGTGCCGATGCCGGGCGACATGGCCGGGCAGGGACGTGCCGTGGTGGCGCTGTCGCGGCGCCAGGGTTTCTGGTTCCGCAGGCCACGCACCCGCACACATTCGGAAGGTCTGGCCAATCTCATTGCGGCACTGGAAGCTGATCCGACGCTGGACGTGCAGATCGTGCCGGTGTCGATTTTCGTCGGTCGTGCGCCGGATCGGCAGTCGGGTTGGTTTCGCGTGCTGTTCGCCGAAAACTGGGCGATGGTCGGCCGTTTCCGGCGTTTTCTTGCGGTGCTGCTCAACGGGCGCAACACCATCGTGCAGTTTTCTCCGCCGGTGTCGTTGCGCAGCGTGTTGCAGGAAGGGCTGAAGCCGGAAACCGCAGTACGCAAAGTGTCGCGGGTGCTGCGTGCGCATTTCCGTCGCATCCGCACCGCGGTGATCGGGCCGGATCTTTCGCATCGGCGCACGCTAGTGGATGGCGTGCTCGCGGCCGAACCGGTGCGTCAGGCCATTGCCGATCAGGCGCGGCGCGACAACATCAGCCATGCCACCGCATGGCGGCGTGCGCACGGCTACGCTCGCGAGATCGCCTCCGATTATTCGCATACGGTGATCCGCTCGCTGTCGTTCATGCTGACGCCGTTCTGGAACAAGATCTATCGCGGCGTGTCGATGCACCATTTCGATACGCTCAAGCAGGTGGCGCCAGGGCACGAGGTGGTTTACGTGCCTTCGCATCGCAGCCACATCGATTACCTGCTGTTGTCCTACCTACTTTACACCCATGGCGTGGTGCCGCCGCACATCTTCGCCGGGGTGAATCTCAATCTGCCGGTGGTCGGGCCGGTGCTGCGCAAGGGCGGGGCGTTCTTTGCGCGCCGCAGTTTCCGTGGCAACGCGCTGTATTCGGCGGTGTTTTCCGAATACATGGCCAAGCTGGTCAGCGGTGGCTATTCGATCGAGTACTTCATCGAGGGTGGGCGCTCGCGCACGGGCCGCCTGTTGCAACCCAAGAGCGGCGCGCTGGCGATGACGCTTCGCGCCTACCTGCGTCAGCCGCGCAAGCCCGTGGTGTTCCAGCCGGTCTACATCGGCTACGAAAAACTGATGGAAGGCAAGAGTTATCTGGACGAGCTCTCCGGCCGGCCCAAGCAGAAGGAGACGGTGTGGGCCTTGCTGCGCGCTGCCGGCGGCATCCTGCGGCGCAATTACGGGCGCGTGGCGGTCAGTTTTGCCGAGCCGGTTCGGCTGGATGATCTGCTCGCCGAACACGCGCCGAACTGGCGCGAAGAGCGTGCCGCCGGGGTGCGTCCGGACTGGATCAATGCCGCTGTCGATGCAGCGGCCGAACGCATTCAGATCAACATCAATCGTGCCGCCGACGTGAATCCGATCAGTCTGCTGGCGGTGGCGCTGCTGTCCACGCCCAAGTACGCGATGAGCGAGAGCGACTTGCTGGCTCAGCTCGAAGTATTCAAGGATTTGCTGCACGCCACGCCGTATTCGGATCGCGTCACCGTCACCCCCCTCACGCCGGCGCAGATCGTGGCCTACGGTGAGGACGTGGGCATCCTTACCCGCACCCGCCATCCGCTCGGCGATGTGCTTTCGTTCGAGGGCGAGCAAGGGGTGTTGCAAAGCTATTTCCGCAACAATGTGCTCCACTTGTTTGTTTGCGCGGCGTGGGTGGCCGGCTGTTTCCAGAATTCGCGGCGGATGTCGCGTTCCTCGGTGGTGCGGCTGGGCGGGCTGGTGTATCCCTTCCTCAAGCGCGAGCTGTTCCTGCCTTGGGATGTGGCAGGTTTTTCCAGGCAGGTGGAGGCCACCATCGATACGTTGGTGGCGTTGGGGCTGCTGTCGTTCGATGCCGAAACCGGCACCTTGCAGCGCGGGCCGGGGCAGACCGATGAGGTGTTCCGGCTTCGCGTGATCGCCAATTCGATGATGCACGCTTTTGAGCGGTACTACATCGGAGTGGCGGTTCTGGTGAAGAACGGCTCGGGCACGATCACCTCGGCCGAGCTTGAGAACCTTTGCCATCTCACCGCGCAGCGCCTCTCGCTGCTGTATGCCCCGACGGCACCGGAATTCTTCGACCGTTCGCTGTTCCGCAGTTTCATTGCCACATTGCGCGAACTTTCACTGGTTCGGGTGGATGCGGCCGGCAAGCTTGCCTTCGGCGATGAACTGGTGACCTGGGCCAATGATTCCAGGCTGATCCTTTCACGCGAGTTGCGTCATTCGATTCTGAAGATCACCCCGGAAATGGCACATCAGGCATCGCTGCCGAAAACCTCGGACTGATCCCTGCTCAAAGATCCTGCTTGTAACGCACGTACGGGATGCGGCCGCCGGGTGCTTCGATGGCCGGCAGATCGGGCAGTGGCCACTGGCTGGTATCGGGCGTTTTGTTGAGCACGTTCTGTGCACCGAAGATCAGCTCACCCTGCCATGGCGTGCGCCACGAAACGCCGAGGTCGAGCCCGGTGAAGTTCTGGCCTTGCGGCAGTTCGATGAGGCGGCCGGTAAGGCGGCCGGTAAGCCCGCGAAAGCCGACACCGAGGGTGACGGTGGCGCTGTCCCAGCGTAGCGGTGCACCGGCCAGCGTCGACAATTCCTGCGTGCCGACGCTGCCGCCCAGCGACAACCATTTTTGTGCGCCGAGCGCGAGGCTGCTGTTCCAGTGCACTTCCCGCAGGCTGATGTCGCCGAGCCGGAAGTTGCTTTGCGACGCGGGGAGCAAGGGCAGGGCGGCGGTGTGGGGCGGGCGCACGTCGAAACCGAGCGGGGAAGGTACTTCGCCGCCATGCAGCGAAGTATCCAGCCAGGACAGGCCGAAGCTCAGATCCAGTCCGCCATCGGCGGAATGCCACTGTGCATCCATCGAGACGCCGGGCGTGCGGCTGGCAGGCAGGAACAGGTCGTCCTGACTGCCTATCTGGGCCAGCAGGCATTGCTGCCCGAGCGGACCCAGCGTCATCGCCACATGGATGCCTTGGCTGCACAAAAGCGCCAGGCCGGCACTGGGCTCAGGCTGGAGGGTGCCGCGCAGGCGGCTGCCGTTGTCCAGCGTCACGCCAAGGCCCACGCCGGGCAGCGTGGTCTCGCGCGGGAATACGCGATCCAGAGGATTGAGCTTGTCCTGATCGGGCGACAACAGCAGCAAGGCTTCAACCCGACCGCTGCGCGTGTTCCATACCGGCAGCACCTGCGCATCGGACTCGTGCCCGAGCAGCGACGGTGGCGTGGTTTGCGCCTGGACGGTCGCCATGCCCATCAAGGCGCAGGCCACTGCCAGAGGCAGGCGGCGCAGCAGCTTCAGCGGATGGGTAGGGATCAAGGACATGGCCTGAATGGGACCTTGAAAGGTCGGCGAGGTTCCGTTCGCCGCCGGTTCGTGTCGGAGTGGCGTCAATTCTTTGATTTTTACTTCGATTTAACAATTGGTTTCATTCATTTTCGCTGGGTACGGCGACGGACTGTGATCTGCGTCCCGGCCGCTTGAGTCGGGCCATGGACAGCGTGCAGGCCAGACGCGACACTGTATGCAGTCGTGCGGATTCCGTGCGTCATTGGTATCGAGGCTCCGGAGCCGGCAGGGGACGGCGGGGCGCTGGGCGTGGGATGCCCAAATTTCACTTCCAAACCCGAACGCAGGTCACTCCGGAGGCGCCGAGTTCATCCGCAATGCAATACGGCGAAGCCAACACCACTGCCCAAACTCATTCGCGCCGTGCCGAAGTGCCGCGTGCCGAGCTGTTGCTTTCCGGCAGCCGGATCCGATCCCTGCTTGATTCGCTGTTGAGCTGGTCGCAATCACGCCTGGATGTAGGCGGACATGCGCTGTACGTCTGCGGCGAGGACGGCGAGCTGCAATGGTGCGATCAGGTTGGCCAAGTCGGGCGCGAGATGGCCGATGTGCTGGCGAAGACGCATTGGCACGGGGAAGCCGTTCTGCCTTGTGGCCCATGCGTGGTGTTGGATCTGATGGACTCGGGGCAGCGGTTGGGCGTGCTGGTCTCCCAGTCTCGCGACGGCCTGGATAATGCCGGGCGAGAAGCGATGCGCAGCGCGGCATCTCTGTTGGCGCAGCGTCTTCCCGGCGCGCTGGAGCTGGAGCGCCTGAATCGGGCGATGGAGCAACTGGCCGAAGCCGAACGCCTGCAGCGGGCGCTCTACATGATCGCCGACCTTGCCAGCGGCGAACGCGACATGGACGAGGTGCTGGTTGCCATCCACGGCATCGTCGCCACGCTGATGTACGCGGAGAACTTCTACATTGCGCTCTACGACGCCCAGAGCCAGCTTCTGCGGCTGCCGTATTTCCGCGACACGATGGACACCGATCCGCCGGTTGGTGCGGCATCCTCGCTTGAAGAGTGGGAAGGCTCGCTCACCTTGCACGCCTTGCGTACCGGCAAGACGATGATGGGGCCATCGAACGAACTGCTGCGCGAGAACGGGCTCAGGCTCGGTGGCTTCGGCCCGCAAAGCGAGGCCTGGCTGGGTGTGCCGATGCTGCGCGGCACCGAAGTGATCGGTGTGTTGGTGGTGCAGAGCTACGACCACACCCGCTGCTACGGAGAGAGGGAACGCGCGCTGTTGAACTTCGTTGCCCAGCACGTGGCCACCGCGCTCGATCGCCTGCGCACGCACGAAGAACTGGAGCGCCGGGTGCGTCAGCGCACCGAGGAACTGAACGCCGTCAATCAAGCCTTGCGTGCGCAGGTGCGCGAACGCGAGCGCGCCGAGAAACTCCAGGCCGCGCTGTTCCGCATCGCCGAGCTGGGCTCCGACGTGGGTGGTCTGGAAGCGTTCTATGCCTCGCTGCATGGGGTCATAGGCGAGCTGATCCACGCGCGCAATTTCTACATCGCCCTTTTGTCGGAAGACAACCAGCGACTTGATTTTCCTTACTCGGTGGACGAGCGCGACCTAGTGCGCGAATCACGCGTCCTGGGCCATGGCCTGACCGAATACGTGCTGCGAACCGGTCGACCGCTGTTGGCCCGTCGGGAGGTGATCGAGGCGATGGAACGGCAGGGCGAACTGCGCTCGCACGGCACCATGTCGGTGACCTGGCTCGGCGTGCCGTTGATTTTCGACAACCGCACCGTCGGTGTCATGGCAGCGCAAAGCTACGACGACACCCACACCTACGGTCGGCGCGATCAGGACATCCTGACCTTCGTTTCCTATCACATCGCCAACGCGCTGCAACGCAAGCAGCAAGCCGATTTCCTGCGTGAGGCCAACACCGTGCTGGAACGTCGCGTGCGCGAGCGTACCGAGGCCCTGGCTTCCATCAATGACGCCTTGCGCGATCAGATTGCCGAACGCGAGCGCGCCGAACGGCGCCTGCGCCATGCGGCCTTGCATGACGCCCTTACCGGGCTGCCCAATCGAAGCCTGCTGCTGGATCGCATGGGGCAAGCGCTGGAAAGTTATAGGCGTGACAGTTCCGCGAGCTTTGCCGTGCTGTTCCTGGATCTGGATCGTTTCAAGCTGGTCAACGATTCGGTCGGGCATCTGGTGGGTGATGAATTGCTCAAGGCTGCCGGAGGACGCATTCATGCCAGGTTGCCCGAGGAGGCGATGATTGCGCGACTGGGCGGCGATGAGTTCGCCGTGTTGCTGTGCTCGCCGGACGCAGAACAGCAGGCGATCGGCATCGCGCGCGAGATCATCGAGGTGCTCGAAGAGCCGCTGCGTGTTGCCGGCAAGGACATCTACAGTTCGGCCAGCATCGGCATCACCTTCGCGCAACCCCATTACCGCACCGCCGAGGAGCTGTTGCGCGATGCCGATGTGGCGCTGTATCGCGCCAAGGCCAATGGCCGCCGTCGCTTCGAGATTTTCGACGAGATGCTGCGCCGCCAGGTGCTGTTGCAGATGGAGTTGGAAGGCAATCTGCGGCGTGCGTTGGCACGGCGCGAGTTCGAGCCGGTGTTCCAGCCGATTTTCGATCTGGGCAGCGGCAAGGTGCTGGGCTTCGAGGCCTTGCTGCGCTGGCGGCATCCACAATACGGCCTGATCGCGCCGGGCGAGTTCCTGCCTCAGGCCGAAGAGTCGGGCATGGTGGAGGCCATCGACTGGCAGGTGTACGACAGCGCGTTCGCACAGGCCGAAGCTTTGCTGGGGTCGAGCGCGTATCTGGGTATCAACGTGGGCGCGCGCCATCTGCGCTCGCCACAGTTCGTGGAAACCCTGTTGCAGCGTCTTGACGCGGTGGGCATGAACCCCGCTCAGTTGCGCATCGAGGTGACCGAGAGCGTGCTGCTGGAAGATCCGGTGCAAAGTCGTGCGCTGATGGAGCGGTTGGGCAGCTACGGCATCTCGGTGGCACTGGACGATTTCGGCACCGGCTATTCCTCGCTGAGCTACCTCCATCAATTCCCGTTGCAAGCGCTCAAGATCGATCGCTCCTTCATCGCGCCACTGGACAGCGATACACCCGGCAATGCACCCACGGTGATGCGTGCAATCCATGCGCTGGGCGCGGAACTGGGGCTGGAAGTGATCGCCGAGGGCATCGAGACCGAGGCCCAACTCGAACAGGTGAAAGCACTCGGCAATGTCAGCGGGCAAGGCTTCCTGCTGGCCCGCCCGGCGTCGATGCACAGCCTGCTGGCGGCAGGCTTGGCGGCACGCTGAGTGCGCTCAGCGCGGGGTGGCGTCACTGCTGGGTATCGTGTGACGGCACGGCGGGCTGGGCGAACAGGCCGGCGATATCGACGCGATCGAAACGATAGGTATGCCCGCAGAACTCGCAGGTGACCCGGGCGGCATCGTCTTCGATGGCAGCCAGCGCTTCTTCCTCGCCGATGCCCCGCAGTACCTGCTCCACCCGTTCGCGCGTGCAGGTGCAGGCAAAGCGCAGTGCCTGTTCGGCCAGAAGCCGCACGCCGTCCTCGTGGAACAGGCGGTAGAGCAGGGTTTCGGCGGGCAGGTTGAACAACTCGTCTTCGCTCAGGGTTTCCAGCAAGGCCTGCACCCGGGCCCAGGCATCGTCATCGGGTGCATGGCCTGGAAGGGTCTGGAGCAGGATGCCGGCGGCGCGTCCACCGCGCTGGGCCAGCAACAGGCGTGTGGGCAACTGTTCGGATCGGGCGAAATAGCCTTCGCAGGCTTGTGCGAGCGAATTGGCATCCAGATCGACCAGGCCTTGATAACGCACCGGCTCCGGCTGTCCCGGCGGCTGGGTCTCGATGGTCAATGCCAGCAAGGCATCCTTGCCCAAGTCGCGCAGCGTCAATGGCGCGGGCACGGGATCATGCCAGTGCGCCAGTCCGCGCAGCAGGCCCGGATGGCGGTATTCGGCAAATACGGTGCGCAGGCTCTGGTTGCCTTTCAGTTGCAGTGACAGGCGTCCTTCAACCTTGGTGTGTCCACCGAACAGCGCCACCGCAGCGGTGGCCTGGCCAAGGAAGGTGGAAATTTCCGGGGGATAATCGGCGCTGGCCTTGATCGTGCTCCAGCTTTCGGACAGGCGTACCAGCACGCCCCGCACGTTGGCGCCTTCGATCAGAAAGCGGTGGAGGACATCATCGTGGCGGGTGGGAGAATGGGACATCACGGCAGTTCGGAAAGGTGGCTGGAGAATATGGTGATGCAGGTGCAGTGCTTCAAGCCAGAAACACGGGATCACGCATGAAGCGCCCGGCGCGGCGTCGCTGGCCGAGGCGTCTGGTCTGTGCGTTGCTGGCGCTGTTCCTTGTCAGCCTCGCGCCTGTCGCGCTGCTGCGATTCGTTGATCCACCGACCAGTGCCTTCATGCTGGCGCGGCAGTGGGACATGCGGAATGAAACCGGCTTCGCGTTACGACAATCCTGGGCGGACATCGAGGCCATCTCGCCCCGGTTGCTGATCGCGCTGGTGGCCGCCGAGGATCAAAACTTCCCGAATCATCATGGGTTCGATCTGGATGCGATCTCCAGCGCTCTGGCCGAACGCGGCGAGGGCGGGGCATCGCGTGGCGCCAGCACGATCAGCCAGCAGGTGGCCAAGAACCTGTTCCTTTGGAGCGGGCGCAGCTGGTTGCGCAAGGGCGTGGAGGCGTACTACACGTTCGTCATCGAAACGCTCTGGCCCAAGCGCCGCATTCTGGAGGTGTACGTCAACATCGCGGAGTTCGGTGATGGCATCTATGGTGCGCAGGCGGCAGCGCAGCACTTCTACGGTATCCCGGCAGCGCGGCTGGATGCGCGCCAATCGGCCGCACTGGCCGCTGTGTTGCCCAACCCGCGCCGCTATCGCGTGGAAGCGCCCACGCCATATCAGCAGCGCCGTCGCGCGTGGATCGAGCGGCAGGCCGTACAGCTCGGCGGGCCGGCCTGGCTGGCGGAATGTTGTGGCATCGGCGAGTCGTCGCGGTAGCATGCCCGGCTTTCGAGGACTCTTTGCATGAACCAGACACCTCCACGACAAACGCTCACCGTCGTCGTGCCTGCCTACAACGAGGCGGCGGTGCTGGCACAGTTCCATGCACGGCTGGCAGCGGTGCTGGATGGATTGGACGTCGATGCCGGCGTGCTCTACGTGGACGATGGCAGCCGGGATGCCACGTGGCAGGTGATCGGCGAGCTGGCCCGTGCCGACGCCCGCGTGGCGGCCCTGAAACTGGCGCGCAATTTCGGCAAGGAAGCCGCGCTCACCGCCGGGCTGGATCAGGTCGATGCCGATGCAGTGCTGGTGATTGATGCCGATTTGCAGGATCCGCCCGAGCTGATCCCACAGTTCATCGCCCGATGGCGCGAAGGTTACGACGTGATCTACGGCCAACGTCTGGCCCGCGATGGCGAAACCTGGCTCAAGCGCGCCACCGCCGCCGGGTTCTATCGCGTGATGCAGCGTCTTTCATCCACACAGATACCGCCAGATACCGGTGATTTCCGCCTGATGTCGCGGCGTGCGCTGGATGCGATGCGTGGCCTGCGCGAGCGCCAGCGCTTCATGAAAGGATTGTTCGCATGGGTCGGATTTCCGCAGGTGGCCTTGCCGTACCGGCGCGATCCGCGCCACGCCGGTGTCACCAAGTTCAACTACTGGAAATTGTGGAACTTCGCGCTGGAAGGCATCACCTCGTTTTCCACCGCGCCGCTGCGGGTGGCAACTTATGTCGGCCTTGTCACCGCGCTGATCGCGTTCGGTTTCGGGTTATGGATCATCGCCAAGACGTTGCTCTGGGGAAATCCGGTGGCTGGCTACCCTTCACTGATGACGGTGATGCTGTTCCTGGGCGGCATGCAATTGATGGCGCTGGGCGTGATCGGCGAATACCTCGGGCGCCTGTACATGGAATCCAAGGCCCGGCCGCCGTACTTGCTCGATGCCTACCACCCGGCGCGGGGAACCGTCGCACAGGCGGCAACTCCTTGGCAGACCGTCGTCGCCGACCACACTCAGTCCTCTCCACCATGATGACGATGGCGTTGCCATGAGCCAGAAGCTGAACGAATTGCTGGCAAAGTTCGCCACCCGCGTGAGGGCTCAGATCGCATCCAATGCATTGAATCTACACGGAATTGATCCAGATGACGTGGAGCAGGAGGTGCGCATCCGGTTGTGGAAGGCGCTGGAGCGTGACCCAAAAGCGGAGTTCCCTGCGTCTTATATCCAGCGAGTGGTGGTTACCGTCATCGTGGATGCCGTGCGAAGGGCGCAGGTACGCGCCGCCGAGCCGCTTCCGGATGGCGAAAATGGTCACCACGAACTAAGTACAACGGCGCCGGGCCCTGAGGCTGTGACGTCGGAGCGGCGCAAGGTCGAGGAAGTGGCCCGCTGCATCGAACAGATTCCGCTTCGGCGGCGGCGTCCGTTGCAGTTGTACCTGCAAGGCTTCGGCTTGCAGGAAACGGCCGACATGAGTGGTTTGACCCTGGATGCCGCACGCAAGTTGATCTATCGCGGGCTGGATGAAGTCAAGGCGCGGATGCGCGAGGCAGGATTCGAGGAATGAACATGGACGAGATGGACATCAAGGCGCTTTACCGCCAACACACCCAAACACGCGGTGCCGTGCTGGATGCGCAGGCCGCCGAGGATATCGCCGCCACGTTGTCGCAACATGGCTGGTCGGCAGATGAGGTCGCTCCGCTGGATCGTGTCGCCAGCTCTGCCGCTGCATCCGACATTGCCCGCATCGTGGCCGCGCTCGGCCCGGACATCGACGCTCTGGCACGCGACGTACAGCATGTGCGTGCACCGCGTCACGGCACGGTATCCCGCTTCGTGCGCCGCGGTTTTGCCCTGGCTGCCGGCATTGGTGCCTTCGCAGTGGTGTTTTCCCTGCTTCCCTCGCCTCGGCAGGCGCCGGGTGCTATTGATCACTCCGCGCATGATCCGGGCAGCGTCATCATGGCGGTATCGTTCGAAGGCGCGGAAGATGCCTCGCCGGGAGAGCGCGCTTCACGTGCCGGCAGGGAAACGATTTTCCAAGGCAATTTCGATTCCTGAGTTTCCCGGATTCCTCCGAACGCCGAATGAAGAACGCCCCGCATCTGCGGGGCGTTCTGTTTGGTGCCTCGTCATCTGAAATCAGCCGAGCACTTGCCCCGTCACTGCGAGAAAGTGACAGGCACTGCCGCCGATCACGAAGGAATGCCAGATCGTGTGGGCATACGGAATGCGTCGGCTCATGTAGAAAAACGTGCCGGCGGTATACGCGATGCCACCACCGAACAGCCAGCCCAGCGCCCATGCGTCGAGTGCGCGGGTCATCGGCACGATGGCCACCAGCACCAGCCAGCCCATCGCGATGTAGATCAGCGTGGAAACGAGTTTGAAACGGCCGGTGAAGAACAACTTGAACACCACGCCGGCCACCGCCAGCGTCCAGATCACCGCGAACAGGCTCCAGCCCCACGCCCCGCGCAGGCCGATCAGGGTGAAAGGGGTGTAAGTGCCGGCGATCAAGACGTAGATCGCACAGTGATCGAACACCTTGAGTCGCGCCTTGGCCACCGGGTGCGGGATGGCGTGGTACAGCGTGGAAGCCAGGTACAGCACGAACAGCGCGACGCAGAAAACGATGGCACCGGCCAGTTGCCAGCCATCGCCATGCACGGCGGTGAGCGTGATCAGCACCGCGCCGGCCACCAGTGCCACGGCGGCGCCGATGCCATGGGTCAGGGCGTTGGCGACTTCTTCGCGAAACGAGGTGGCATGCGTAGTCATGGGACGTGACGATACGGCCCCATTCCGTGTCGGGCAAGCCGACACGGAATGGGATTCAGCCTGCGACAGGCATGTGCGATGCCTGCCGGATCCGAGGTCAGGGCAGATCGGCGTTGTGGTAGACGTCCTGCACGTCGTCGAGATCTTCAAGCCGTTCGATCAAGGTGCGCATCGCCTCGGCGATTTCATCCGTCACCGCCGTCAGATTGTCAGGACGCATCACGACATCGGCCGAATCCGCCGTGAAACCGGCGGCGACGAGGGCCTTTTCCACCGCATCGAAACGGTCAGGTGCGCACAACACCTCGCTCCAGCCTTCGCTCGATTGCACATCGTCGGCGCCGGCTTCGATCGCCGCCTCCATCAGCGCGTCCTCGCTGGCGCTGTCGTCGGTCTTGATCCAGAACTGGCCAGTGCGGGCGAACTGGAACGCCACCGAGCCGGACGTGCCGAGATTGCCGCCGTGCTTGTTCAGGGCGTGGCGCACTTCGGCCACAGTGCGCACCGGGTTGTCGGTGAGCGCGTCGATCAGGATCGCCACGCCGCCGGGGCCATACCCTTCGTAGCGCAGTTCCTGCATATCGGCGCCGCCGTCGGCACCCGAACCGCGGCGGATGGCGCGCTCCATCGTGTCCTTGGACATATTGGCGGCCAGTGCCTTGTCCATCGCACCGCGCAGTTTGGCGTTGCCGGCGGGATCGGCGCCGTTGCGCGCGGCGAGGGTGATGTCGCGGATGAGTTTGGTGAACACCTTGGCGCGCTTGGCGTCTTCGGCGTTCTTGCGACCTTCGATGCTGGGGCCTCTGCCCATGGGTAAGCCTTTGCGTGTTGTGTGAAGAAGACCACACCGCAAGCGTCGTGGCCGGGCTGCGTATTTTGCCCGCTCCGCGACGGGTGCGCGATAGGCCATGCACATCAATCTTGCGGAGCAGCCCTGCGCGCCGCCATGCTTTGCGTCCGATTACCGAGGTGCCCCATGTCAGGACCGAGTCACGCCAAGGATGCTCCCATCCACGATGCGCGCATGCTGGCGGAAACGCTCGCAGCGGGCGGCAAGTCGCGCGAGGACTGGCGCATTGGCACCGAACACGAGAAGTTCGGGTTTCTGCAGGCTCGTCCCGGAGATGACCCTGCACTGGCTTTGCGTCCGCCGAGCTATGAAGGTGAGCGCGGCATCGGTGCGTTGCTGCGCGGGCTGGAATCGCTGGGCTGGGAGGGCGTGGAGGAAAACGACACGTTGATCGCGCTCTCCCGTGATGGCGCTTCGGTGACGCTGGAGCCTGCCGGGCAACTGGAACTATCCGGCGCGCCGCTGGAAAACATCCAACAGACCTGCTGTCAAACCACGCAGCACCTGGATGAAGTTCGCGCCGTGGCCGAGCCGCTGGGCATCGGCTTTCTCGGCATGGGTTTCCAGCCCAAGTGGCGTCGCCAGGACATGCCGTGGATGCCGAAAGGCCGCTACAAGATCATGCGCGAGTACATGCCGAAAGTGGGCACGCTCGGCCTGGACATGATGACGCGCACCTGCACCGTGCAGGTGAATCTGGATTTCGCCAATGAAGCGGACATGGTGAAGAAGTTCCGCGTCTCGCTGGCGTTGCAGCCAGTAGCGACTGCCTTGTTCGCCGATTCGCCCTTCACCGAAGGCAAGCCGAACGGCTTTCTCTCCTATCGTTCGCACATCTGGACCGATACCGATCCAGACCGTACCGGCATGCTCGACTTCGTGTTCGAGGATGGCTTCGGATACGAGCGTTACGTCGACTACCTGCTCGATGTGCCGATGTATTTCGTCTACCGCAACGGGCACTACCTCGACGTGGCTGGCCAGAGTTTCCGCGACTTCCTCGCCGGCCGCCTGCCGGGCCTCCCGGGGCAAGTGCCGACGCTGCGCGACTGGTTCGACCACATGACCACCGCGTTCCCCGAAGTGCGCCTGAAAACCTATCTGGAAATGCGTGGTGCCGATGGTGGCCCGTGGAATCGCTTGTGCGCGCTGCCGGCATTCTGGGTGGGTTTGCTGTACGACGATGCATCGC
>JAEXRB010000215.1 GCA_023438325.1 Pseudomonadota bacterium
GTTCTCCGATGGCTTTGAAGCACTCGAACCGATACGGTGAAACCGAACCGGAACGGCGGGCCTATGCGCCCGCCGCTTCGAGCCGCCGCAGGCTGCGGCGCAAACGCCAACCCAGCAACACCGCCGCGAAACTCAACCCCGCAACCAGCCCGGCCCACATACCGGGCGCACCCCAACCCAGACCAAAGCCCAACCCGGCGCCCAACGGCATACCTATACCCCAATAGGCAAATGCCGCCAGCAGCATCGGCACGCGCGTGTCCTTCAAGCCACGCAGCGCAGCGCCGGATACGACCTGGATACCGTCCGACAGCTGGAACGCCGCGGTAAACAACAGCAACGTCGCCGCCAATGCCAGCACAGCCGCATCCTGCGTGTAGATCGCGGCGATTGCATCGTTGCCCAGCGCAATACCCGTAGCGGTGATGCACTGGCACAGGATCACGATCACGTAACCGGCCCGGATCGCTCGGCGAACACCGCCCGCATCACCTGCTCCTGCGGCATGTCCAACCCGCACCGTGGTGGCCTCCGCCAGCGCCAGTGCGGCCATGAAAGTGATGGAGCCGATGTTGATCGCGATCTGATGCGCGGCGGCAGGCACTTCACCCATGCGGCCGATCAGCAGTGCCGCAGCAATGAACAAGCCGCCCTCCATCGCCACCGTGATGCCGATGGGCAGGCCGAGTGCGAGCAGATCTCGGATCGGCCCCCAGCGCGGCCATTCCCATTGCCCGAACAGGTGCAGATCGGCGAAACGCCGGCTGCGCGCCAGATACAACGCAAACGCCAGCGCCTGACACCACAGCATCATTGCCGTGGCGTAACCCAATCCACCGGCGCCCAGTTCCGGCAGGCCGAATGCGCCGAACATCAGCACGTAGCCCAGCGGCACCAACAACGCCAGCCCGGATAACCCGAGCACCATCGTCGGCAGTGTCCAGTGCAAGCCCTCGCTCAGATATCGCATGGACAGATACAGCGCCAGTGCCGGCACACCCCAGCGGATGCCCACAAGGAAGTCACGCGCCGCCGGCTGAATTTCCGCCGCGATGCCCATCGGCCCGAGCAAATCCATCGCCACGTGCAGGAACACCATCAGCATCACGGCCAACCCCAGCGCCAGCCACACCGTCTGGCGGAACAGCGTCGACACTTCTGCACGGCGGCCGGCTCCCACCAGTTGAGACACCGACGGCGGCACCGCCAACAGCACGCCCACGAGCACGATGGCGACCACCGACCACAGCGCCGTGCCCACCGCCACCGCTGCCAATGTGTTGGCGCCATGACGCCCGGCCAGCACCGAATCCACGAAACCGATCATGCCCGTGGCGACGTGGCCGAAAATCAGCGGCAACGCCAATGTGAACGTGCTGCGCATCTCGCGCAGCAGCGGCGCGAAACGGGAATCGGAGGCAGACATGGAAGACTCGCTTGGGAGAAAGCCGACGACCCGATCGCATGCAGGTCCTGGCAAGGCGAGCATTCTACTGGCCAAGCATGAGCGGCCCATGACGTTGCCGGGCATCGAAACCGTCCAGGCGCGCTCTACACTGCGCCGACTCGCCCCCGCAGCATCGACGTGATCGTGAATCCAGTTCCCGCCCCCGCCGGACAGACCTCGCCGCGCAAATGTGAAAACTGCGGCACCCCCTTGAACGGTCCTTTTTGCGGCACCTGCGGCCAGCCGGTGAAAGGCATGGTGCGGCACTTTTCCACCATCGCCGGGGATTTCTTCGACACCGTTTTCGATTTCGATTCACGCATTGTCCGCACGATCGGGCCGCTGCTGCTGCGCCCCGGGCACCTCACCCTCGAATACTTCCGCGGGCACCGCGTGCGCTACGTCAGCCCGGTGCGTCTTTTCTTCTTCCTGTGCATCGCCTCGTTCCTGCTGCTGCGCTTCAGCATCGATGCAGAAGACGACAAGGCACTCCCCGACACCACCGCGCAGGCGGAAAACATCGAATCACTGGAGCGCCAGCGCGATGCAGCGCTCAGGAATCTGGACATCGCACGCACGGCGATGATCAACGCTGGCGAAGCGGTGGATGGCATGGATGCCAGCATCGAGCAGGTGCGCGAAACCGCACGGCGCCAGATCGAGTGGTTGAAGAAACGCGATGCGGCACGGGCTGCCGGCGAGGCATTCGACACGCCCTATCCGGGCAGCGAGCCAGTCGCCAATCGAGCGCCGCCGGAGCTTCGCTTCAACGACGCGCCATGGCACCCGCAGGACAATCCAATCAGCTTCGGCTGGCTTCCCGAGCGCGCCAATAGTGCGATCAATCGCATGATCGGGCGCGCCCAGACCAATTTGGTGGAGATTCGCCACGATCGCACGCGCCTGATCGAGGCCTTCCTGCAAACCTTGCCGCAATCACTGTTCGTGCTGGTGCCGGTTTTCGCGCTGGTATTGAAGTTGTTCTATCTGTTCACGCCGCGGCTCTACATGGAGCACTTGATCGTGGTGCTGCACAGCCATGCCTTCCTCTGCGCCATCCTGCTGCTGGCACCGGGCCTGATGACGCTGGCAGAGATGTCAGGTGCAGGCAGCCTGCTCCATACCGCACTGCTCTGGCTGAGTGCAGCCTTGTTGCTGTGGGTGCCGATCTATCTGTTGTTGATGCAAAAGCGTGTCTATGGCCAAAACTGGCTGCTGACGCTGGTGAAGTTCGCCCTGCTCGGACAAATCCATTTCGTCCTGGCGATGTTCGGCCTTTTGTTCAGCCTTGCCGTCAGCCTGGTGGTGATGTGAACACGCAGCGCATCCGTGCGGCAGGGCTGGCAACGATCGCACTGCTGACGACCCTTTTCGTCCTGCATGCGGCACTGTTCGCCTACGCCACGCTGGTGACCGATTCGGGTCGCGACCTTGCCAATGCCTGGGCGGTGGGCCATGGCGGGCCATGGCCGCACTACGGCCCGGAATTGTTCGGTCGCTGGCAGTTGGGGCCGGTCTGGTTCTGGCTGCTGGCCCTGCCCCTGCGAGTTGCCGGCAGCATCACTGCGACGGCGCTGTTTGTCGGCATTCTGGCAGCCGCGAAAATCCCGCTGGCTTATCTGCTCGGCCAACGCATGCTGGATGCACGGCTGGGCCTGATCGCCGCGTTGGCGATCTCCCTGCCTGGCTGGGACAGTGTCGGCACGCTGGTGATCGCGCATACCAGCGTGGTGGAAAGCGCCATGCTCGCCACTTTCTGGCTGGCGCTCGCGGGCTGGCAGGAACGTCGCGCCGGCATGGCGACAGCGGCGTGCCTGATGCTGGCGCTCGCCATGCACGCCCATCCCACCACGCTCATCGCCACACCGGCCGTCGTGCTGGCGATGTGGCGCGCCGTGCTCGTGCCACGCCGCTGGTGCTGGCTGATGGCCGGCATGGCGGTATTCGTTTTGCCGTTTCTTCCTGCCCTGCTGGCGGAAATGCGTAGCGGCTGGCCGCAGGCCGGCGCCAGCCTCGCCTACCTGGGAGAAGCCGATATCGGCGCTCGGCTGGCTCGCTTGCCGAGCGTGCTCTGGGCTTTGCTCACTGGCGGCGCGTGGTTCGCCAGCCGCTTCCTGCTGCCCTCACCGGCGGCAGCGCTTTGGTGGCTGGCTCATGCCACCCTGCTCGGCCTGGCCGCGCTCGGTGCACTGCGCATCGTGCTCGGCGCAACCGGGCAGGAGGGGGCGCTTTCGCCACGCCGCTGGCTTTGGATCGTGACGCTGTGGAGCGCGGCAGGCATCGTGTTCATCGCCTTGCTGCGCGATGCCGTGCCGACATGGATGGTCTATTGCCTCGCCCCGTTCGGCGCATTCGCCCTCGCGCTGGGCTGGCATGGCCTGCTGCACGAACGGCGTGGCGTGAATGCCGTGCTCGCTGTGGCTTGCGTATCGGTATTGGGCATCGGCCTGGCATTGCTGCATCAGCGCGTCGCACTGGAAGACAGCGGCCAGATCCGGTTGCCCGGCGGCAGCATCGGTCACATCGCCACGCCGCATGCCATTCCTTCCGCTGACAGCCCGTGGCTTTCGGTGCGTCAGTTCGACGCGCTCGCCCGATACGCCTGCACCGCGCCCGGTCGGCTTGCGCTGCATGGCGATCTGGCCGCCACGTTCGATTTCGCCCAGGGCGTCGCGACCCGCTTGCACTGCCCGCCCGGACAGCTGCCACGCCTGGGAGGCATCGAGGCTGATCGCCATCTCGCCGGAATTCCGATCGCTCTGGCCGGCGATCTGCAAATGGCACCCGAGCCCCGTCGCTTCGGCCACATCCTGCGCGTTCCCGTTCAGGTGCTTGCCCCCGAGCGCGGACGCGACACCGATGTGGACGTGCGTTATCGTCCGAATCGGCAGGCCGAGCTGGAGATCAGCGGCGACCGCGAGCTCTCGGGCCAGCTCACCTGTGCGGCGGGCGAGATGCTGGCGATCACCAACCTCCTGCCCTTCATCAATCGCTTCAGCCGCCAGGTACAGCGCGGCACCACGCCGCTCGCACCGCTCATTGAGGGTCGTGCCACGGCCTACTACCGCTGCGATGGCACGCAACTGCACTGGCACATCCGCACTCCGGATCCCGCTTCGGCCGATGTGTTCGTGATCCGGCTCGACACCTCGGAGGTGCCGTAACTTTGTTGCTCAAGGGGTCGCGCCGAGCGCCTGCATACGTTCGTCCGCCGTCATGTCCAGCAAGCGTTGTCGATACGCATTGCGCTGCGCCGGCGGCAAGCGCACCAGCGCACCACGCAGCATTTCGACCTGCTCGGGGCTGAGATTGCGCAGCATGGTCAAGGTGTCGTCATGTTGCTCGGTCGGAATGAACGGGAACAATGCGTTGGCCAGATCCATCGCGCTGCGGGTGGACGGATCAAACCGGTAACGCTGGCGCTGTTCGGGCGGCAACGCGTTGAAGCGCTCACGCCAACCCTGACGCGTGCTCTCCGGCAACATCGCATAACCCCGGGCCGCCTCCAGCACCGCAGCGCGAGTGGCGGCATCCATGTGTTCCCACGCCTCGAAGTTTTCCCGCAATGCGAGCTTGCCTTGCGGCGGCATGTCGTTCCAGGCCACCAGATTCCCGCGCAGGCGGGCCTGCTCTTCCGGCGTGAGCGCCACCCATGCGCGCGCATGCTCGAAAAGGCGCTCGCGCAAGGCCGGAGGCAAACGTGCGATGAGGCTCTGGAAAGGCGCCAGCGCCTGCTGCTCGGCAGACGATTGCACGGGTCCGGCCGGCGATTGCGCGGCAACAGCGCCCGCGACAGCGCACAAGCACAGCACGCCGATCACGGCATGTTTCATCGCAATGCTTCCTGTTCGGCCAGCCAGACGTAAAAATCCAGCGTCTCCAGCACGCCGGGATGTTGCTGCTGCATCAGCACGAGCAGGAAATCTGGCGCGGTCAAAGGCGCTTCGGGTGCATCCGGCGGCGGCATGCGCTGTGGCTCGGTCTCCACGGGCGACGGAACAGGCGCGGGGTTGCTGCGCCATAGCTGCCAGGCGAACACGCCGGCAGCGATCAGTACGAGCAAGGCGAGTGCCGCAGGCAGGCGCGGCCACAGGCCGGATCCGACCGGCGCATGCTGGACGCGATCCTGCGTGACGACAGCTGCGGCAGCAGGTGAAGCAGGCGTCGCCCTAGGTTCGGGCAGCGCCGCCAGCAGCGTGCGACAGCGCTGCAACCACTCGTCGCGTTCGCGATCCAGCGGCGTGTCCGACAGCACCATGCGCAGCTGCACGGCGGCGAAAGCCAGACTGGCACGCACGCTGTCAGGCGAAAGCTCGAGCCGCGCGGCGATGTCGTCGATATCTGCCACACCGCGCAGACGCAGCAGCATGGCCTGACGCTGCACCGGGGAAAGCCGCGTCAACGCCTGCGCGAACAGGCGTCGCGCGGCCTCGTCGGGCAGCGAGACGAAAGACGACGATGACCGGGGCGGCGATGCAGGCATGGAGTACGCAACAGGTTGGCGACAGTTCGAAAGGATAGCAGCGCGCCACCACGCTCCCACCCCAAGTGTGGGGATTGACACCGTACCAATCGGCGCTCCGCCAAGCGCGACAAGGGGTTGCGACGCGCGGGTTGTGCACAGCGGCGAAAAGATGGTCACTTGATCGTCAAATTTGGTGTCACACGCCTGAAACGGATCGAGCAGCAACGCCAAGGCATTGATTAAACTGAATTTATTGATGTGGCTATTTTTTGACCAACCTGATCCAGAGCCCCATGACGCGGGCATGTCGCACGCTTCGGAAGGACATGTTCCACACACTTATCCACAGGCTGTGTGGATTTCCGCAGTTTCGCCAAGCCTGGCAGTCAGTTAGCGCCAATTCATGACCTTCAGCACAGAACTGCGCTGCAACTGAACAAGCCTCCGATGCATCGGGAAACCCTTTCGTCAAGCCCGAAACCCGGGCCGCCCATCGCAACCCAAGCGCCTCGAAATCGCGCGGCGCAGGTCCGCACTACACTTGTCCGATGACAGCCTCTCCACTGCCGGTCTGGCGCATCGCCCTGCCCCTGCCGTTGCCTCGCTTGTTCGACTATCTGCCACCCGACGCCGCCCCTCCCGCGCGCGGTGCGCGGGTGCGGGTGCCGTTCGGAAAGCGCAGTGCGGTGGGGTATTTCGTCGAAGAAGCCCGCGCCGAATCGGAAGACGCAAAACTCAAGCCGGTGGAAGCCCTGCTGGATCCCCACGATGCACCGTTCGATGCCGCACTCTGGCGCAGCCTCGTGTGGGCCTCCAACTATTACCAGCGCGCCCTGGGCGACGTACTCGCCACTGCCCTGCCGGCACCGTTGCGGCAGGGCGAATGCCTGCCGGATACGCGCTCACCGCATTGGCGCCTCAGCGAAGCCGGACATGTCCACCGCGACCGTCTGCGCGTCGGTTCGCGCCCTCGCGCCTTGGCCGACTTCCTGAGCGGAGCCGAACGCGCCGAAGTCGCGTTGGCAGCCTTCGACCCAAAATGGCGTGCCACCCTGCGCACTTTGGATACACGCGGCTTCATCGCCACCTGCCTGCGCCCACCGGATGCATACATCGAGGCACCGCTCAGCCCGCCGCCGGAGCGTTCCGCCGAACAACAGGCAGCCGTCGGGGCCATTGGCGCGATGACCGGTCAGTTCGGTGTGGCATTGCTGGAAGGTGTCACCGGCAGCGGCAAGACCGAGGTATATCTGGCCGCGATCGAGGCCTGTCTGGCACGCGGCCAGCAGGTGCTGGTGCTGGTACCTGAAATCGGTCTCACGCCGCAGGCCATCCAGCGCTATGGCCAGCGCCTTCCCGTTGCCGTGCACGCGTTGCACTCGGGCCTCTCGGACACAGATCGTGCCCGGACCCACGCACTGATGGCCAGGGGCGAAGCGCGTGTGCTGATCGGCACCCGCTCGGCGGTGTTCTCGCCGCTGCCCGAACCGGGCCTGATCATCATCGACGAGGAACACGACACCTCCTACAAACAGCAGGACGGCTTCCGCTATCACGCCCGCGATTTCGCTCTGGTCCGTGCCAAACAACTTGGCATCCCGGTGTTGCTCGGTAGCGCCACGCCGAGCCTGGAAACCCTCCAGCGCGCCCGCAGCGGCCATTGCACCTGGCTCAAACTGCGCGAACGTGCCGGAGGCGCCAAGCCACCCGTGGTGCGCGTACTCGACCTGCGCGGTCAGCGCCTCAACCACGGTCTCGCACGTCCCTTGCTGGATGCCATCGCCGCATGCCTTGCACGCGGCGAACAGGCGCTGGTGTTCCGCAATCGGCGCGGCTATGCCCCAGTGTTGCTGTGCCATGACTGCGGCTGGCATGCCCACTGCCCACGCTGCGACAGATCGATGACCCTGCATGGCCGCAACCGCCTCCTGTGCCATCACTGCGGCCATCGCAAACCCGTGCCGCCTGCCTGTCCGGATTGCGGCGGCCTGGCCCTGGTGCCGCAGGGCGCCGGCACCGAACGCCTGGAACAGGCGCTGGCCGACGCTTTCCCGAACGTACCCCTGTTCCGCGTGGATCGCGAAACCACGCGAGGACGCGATGCCATCGGCAAGCATTTCGATGCGCTCGGCGACCAACCCGGCATTCTTGTCGGCACCCAGATGCTGGCCAAGGGCCATGATCTGGCGAACCTGACCTTGGTCGCCATCGCCAGCATCGACGACGGCCTGTTCAGCGCCGACTTCCGCGCTGGCGAACGGCTCGCACAATTGCTGATACAGGTCGCCGGCCGCGCCGGCCGGGCCCAAAAGCCCGGCGAAGTCTGGCTGCAAACCCATCATCCCGAACACCCGTTGCTG
>JAEXRB010000238.1 GCA_023438325.1 Pseudomonadota bacterium
GCTGCCGCTGTGGCGCGCGCGCGCCAGCTCGTCGGAAGGCAGGGCGAAGTGGTCCATGCCGATGTGTTCGTAACCGGCAGCCGTGAGTTTTTCGATGGCCAGGCGCAGCAGCGCCAGTCGCACCGACGCCGGCGGCAGGTCTTCTGCCTTGAGCTGGATCTGGGCGCGGAACAGTTCGGGCAGGTGGGCGTAGCCGTAGATCGCCAGCCGATCCGGGCGCACGCGCAGCACGGTGTCCAGGGTGCGGGCGAACCCTTCGACGTTCTGTTTCGGCAGGCCGTAGATCAAATCCACGTTGATCGATCGCAGGCCGTGGGCTCGGCAAGCCTCGATGATGCCCAGCGTCTGTTCCACGCTCTGGATGCGGTTCACCGCCTCCTGCACCACCGGATCGAAATCCTGCACGCCGAGGCTGGCGCGGTTGAAACCGAGCGCGGCGAGCTGGCCGATGTCTTCTGGTGTGACGAAACGCGGATCCAGCTCGATGGAGAAGTCACGGTCTGCCGCCGCGCTGAAGCGGAAGTGACGGCGCAGGGCATCCAGCATCCGGCCGATCTGCGCCGGCGACAGGAAGTTCGGCGTACCGCCGCCCAGATGCAACTGGATCACTTCGCGATCGTGGTCGAACAGCGGGCCGATGCGTTCGATTTCCTGATCCAGCGTTTCCAGATACCGCTCGCCACGGCTGTGGTCGCGGGTGATGATGCGGTTGCAGCCGCAGTAGAAACACGGGCTTTCGCAAAATGGTACGTGCACGTAGAGCGAGAGCCGGTTGGGCACCGGATTTTCGTTGCTGCGCACGATCTGGTCGCGCAGCGCGCGATCATCGAAACCTTCGTGAAAACGCGGGGCCGCCGGATAGGAGGTGTAGCGCGGGCCGGGACGGTCGTAGCGCTGCAACAAGGCATCGTCAAAAGCAGGAGGCAGAATCATGGTGCGCAGTCTGCCGGTAGTGGCGGGCGGGTGCTTTGATGCGGATCAAAGCGCGGTGACGGCCATTCACCAATCGGGGACAATGGCGGTTTTCCCCGGCGACGGAGCTTTCCCGATGGCTATTTTGCGCATGTCCGACCTTGATCTTTCCGGCAAGCGGGTGTTGATCCGCGAGGATCTGAACGTGCCGGTGGCCGACGGCAAGGTGACGTCCGAGCAACGCATCCTTGCCGCGCTGCCAACCCTGCGCGCCGCGCTGGATCAGAACGCCGCGGTGATGGTCACCTCGCATCTGGGCCGACCCAAGGAGGGCGTCTTTTCCGAAGCCGATTCACTGGCACCGGTGGCGCAACGCCTGTCCGAACTGCTCGGCCGCCCGGTGCCGCTCAAGCGTGATTGGGTGGATGGCGTGGAGGTCGCGCCCGGCGACATCGTGCTGCTGGAAAACTGCCGCATGAACGTGGGCGAGGGCCAGGACGATGCCGCGCTGGCGGCCAGGTACGCGGCACTGTGCGATGTCTACGTGATGGACGCCTTCGGCACCGCGCATCGTGCTCAGGCATCCACCCACGGTGTGATCCGCGCTGCGAAAATCGCATGCGGCGGCCCGCTCCTGATGGCCGAACTGGATGCACTGGCCCGCGCGCTGGAAGCACCCACCCGGCCCTTGCTGGCGATCGTCGCCGGCTCCAAGGTTTCCACCAAACTCGAACTGCTGGGCAGCCTGCTGGAAAAGGTCGATGGCCTGAGCGTCGGCGGCGGCATCGCCAACACCTATCTGGCGGCCCGCGGTTTTCCCATCGGCAAGTCGCTGGTCGAAACCGACCTCATCGACACCGCCCGCGCGATTCTCGACAAGGCCGCCGCACGCGGCACCCAGATTCCGTTGCCGAGCGACGTGGTGGTGGCTCCCGCCTTCGCTGCCGATGCACCGGCCACGGTGAAATCGGTCGGCGACGTGAGCGCCGAAGACATGATTCTGGACATCGGCCCCGTCACCGCTGCCGCGTATGCCACACGCATTGCGCAAGCCGGCACGGTGCTATGGAACGGCCCGGTCGGCGTGTTCGAGTTCGACGCCTTCGGCGCCGGCACGCGCGCCGTGGCGCAAGCCATCGCGGCATCGCCGGCATTTTCCATCGCCGGCGGTGGCGACACCCTCGCGGCCATCGACAAGTACGGCGTGGCCGACGGCGTTTCCTACATCTCCACCGGCGGCGGCGCGTTTCTGGAATTTTGCGAGGGCAAGACCTTGCCAGCGGTGGCGGCCTTGCTCGAACGCGGCGCATGAAGCCCTGGGTTTTCCTCGACCTGGACGGCACCCTGATCGATTCAGCCGTCGGCATCACCCGCAGCATCGCCTACGCACTGGAAAAAGTCGGCCACGCGCCTTTGCCCCAAGCGCAGTTGCTGGGCTGGATTGGCCCCGCGCTGCGCACCAGTTTCGCGCCGCTGCTCGGTGATGCGGCGCGGGTGGAACAGGCCGTGGCGGCCTATCTGGAGCGCTTCGAGCAACTGGGCTGGCGTGAACACAGCATCTATCCCGGCATCGAAACCGCACTGACGGCCCTGCATGACCAAGGCGCGCGGCTGTGCCTGGTCACGGCAAAAAACGAGCCGCACGCACGTCGCATCCTCGCGCATGCGCCGTTCGGCGATCTGTTCGATGAAATCGTCGGCGCCACGCTGGATGGCAGCCGCAGCCACAAGCCGCAACTGGTGGCCGAAGCCCTGCATCGCACCGGCGCCGCACCTGATGACGCGGTGATGGTCGGCGACCGCCATTTCGACATCGAAGGCGCACACCACCACGGCATGGATTCTGCCGGCGTGCTCTGGGGTTTCGGCAGCGAGGCCGAACTGCGCGCCGCCGGCGCCGGACGCTTGCTGAAATCCCCGTGGGAACTTGCTGAATGGGGATGATGTTGACATCAATTCTCATTTGCACCAAGATGCCGCCATTCTCCCTCGTGAGGAATCGCGCGCCATGTACGTCTGCATTTGCAATGGCATCACCGACCGGGATGTTCGCGATGCCGTGCGTGCCGGCGCCCGCGATCTGGCACAGCTCTCGGCCATGACCGGCTGTTCCACCGTCTGCGGAAGCTGCGGCGATCTGGCCATGGACATCCTGCGCGAAACCGAACGCGAAGCCTTCCCGCTGCCCGTGCTGGCAGCCGCCTGAGGCGACCTCCGGCAGCTACCTGCCCGCCATCACGCCGATTTTTGGCGCTTTGACCTGCGCTCTCCTACCATCAAGACTTTGTCCTGACAGGAGCCGCACATGTCGATCCTCATGCTTTCCGGTCGTCGTGCCGATCTGGGCCACGGACTGATCGTGCAGCGCCTGCTGCCGCATCGCGAACGCCGCATGGTCGGCCCCTTCGTGTTCTACGACCATGCCGGCCCTGTGGTTTTGCCCGAAGATACCGGCAGAAAGGCCGACGTCAGGCCGCATCCACACATCGGGCTGGCCACGGTCAGCTATCTGCTCAGTGGCCGGATCACGCATCGTGACAGCCTTGGGTTTGAACAGGACATCGTCCCTGGCGACGTCAACTGGATGACCGCCGGGCGCGGCATCAGTCATTCCGAGCGCTTCGAATCCAGTGAGGCATTCCATGCGCCGGGGCTGGAGCTGCTGCAATCCTGGTTGGCGCTGCCGGAAGCCGATGAGGAAATCGCGCCGGCCTTCGATCACTACGCCGCCCAGCAGTTGCCGCAAGCCCACGACGATGGCCGCTGGCTGCGCGTGATCGCCGGCTCCGCCTACGGCCTGACCAGCCCGGTGAAAACCCGTTCGCCGCTGTTTTACATCCACATGGTTCTGGACGATGGCGCCCGCTTCACGTTGCCGGAAGGCTATTTGGAACGCGCCTTCTACGTGGTGCGCGGCGAGGTGGAGTGCGATGGCCAGCGCATCGGAACCGGACACCTGGTGGTGGTGCCTGAAAACGCCGCACCGCGCCTTCGCGCCATCGGCCAGGCCGTGGTGATGCTGCTGGGTGGCGAGCCGCTGGGCAACCGCTACTTGTGGTGGAACTTCGTGTCGTCCTCGCGCGAGCGCATCGAGCAGGCCAAGGCCGACTGGCTGGCCGGGCGCATCATGCTGCCGCCCAACGACAACACCGAGTTCATTCCCCTGCCGGACAAATGACAGCGTAAACACGATCGATTCGCGCTACGTCACCCCCTCGTCGAACTCGCTAGGCTGCACGGCTGAAGCGATACGGAGACTTCCCATGAAAGGCGACAGCCAGATCACCGCACATCTGAACAAGGCGCTGTTCCATCAGCTCACCGCGATCAACCAGTTCTTCCTGCATGCCCGCATGTTCGGCCACTGGGGGCTGGAAGAACTCAACGAGCACGATTACCGCCAGTCGATCCGCGAGATGAAGCAGGCCGACAAGCTGATCGAGCGCATCCTGTTCCTCGAAGGCCTGCCCAATCTGCAAAACCTCGGCAAACTGCTGATCGGCGAGGCACCGAAGGAATGCCTGGAATGCGATCTGCGTCTCCAGCAAGGCACCATGGCGCACCTGCGTGAAGCCATTGCGTATTGCGAGCAAGCCGCCGATTACGTTTCGCGCGACCTGTTGGTATCGATGCTGGAAGCCGAAGAAGAACACGTCGACTGGCTCGAAACCCAGCTCGACCTGATCGAACGCCTCGGTCTGGAAATCTATCTGCAGGCACAACTGCGCGATTGAACCGCAGGATTTGCACAGCCGCGGATTGATCGGGCGCAATGCTGCCGCGCATGTGCCCATTACAATGAGAGGTCCGGCATCGCGTGCCGGGCCTCTTTTTCATTGTCAGGATGTCCCATGTCCGCGTTCGACGTCGAACACGTGCTTTCGGTCCACCACTGGACCCGCGATTACTTCAGCTTCCGCACCACGCGCGGTGCCGGCCTGCGTTTCGAGAACGGCCAATTCGTGATGATCGGCCTGCCGGTGGACGGCAAGCCCTTGATGCGCGCGTATTCGGTCGCCAGCGCCAACTGGGAAGAGGAAATGGAATTTTTCTCGATCAAAGTGCAGAACGGCCCACTCACCTCGCGCCTGCAACACCTCAAGGCAGGCGATGAAATCCTCGTCGGTCGCAAGCCCACCGGCACGCTGTTGATCTCCGACCTGCATCCGGGCCGCAACCTGTATCTGCTCGCCACCGGCACCGGGCTGGCACCGTTCCTGTCGATCATCAAGGATCCAGATACCTACGAGCGCTTCGAAAAGGTCATCGTCACCCACGGCGTGCGCAGCGTGTCCGATCTGGCCTACCGCGACCACATCACCAAGGAACTGCCGCAACACGAGTATCTGGGCGAGATGATCTCGCGCCAGCTGCTCTATTACCCTGCGGTCACGCGCGAGACATTCGAGCACCAGGGCCGGCTCACCGACCTGATGGACAGCGGCCGCATGATGCAGGATCTGGGCATCGATGCACTCGATCCAGCGCACGATCGCGCCATGATCTGCGGCAGCCCGCAGATGCTGGCCGATTTCCGCAGGATCCTGGATGACCGCGGCTTCAAGGCCGCACCACGCATCGGCACACCGGGTGAGTACGTGTTCGAGCGGGCCTTCGTGGAGAAGTAGGCGCGCGCTGCGCCTACACTTTCCCTGCGACCTGCAACGCGGCGTATTCCTCGTCGGTGAACAGGCGCGAGCGCACCAGAAAGCGCACGCCTTCGCCGTTTTCCAGCGAAAACATGCCGCCCCGGCCTTCCACCACGTCGATGATGAGCTGGGTGTGCTTCCAGTACTCGAACTGCGAAGGGCTGATGAAGAACTCGGCCCCGCCGATTTCGCCGAGCTTCACGTCCCGCTCGCCCACGATGAAATCACTCACGGGGTAGCACATCGGCGAGGAACCATCGCAGCAACCACCGGACTGATGGAACAGCAGCGCGCCGTGCTTGGTGCGCAGGCGCTCGATCAGATCCAGTGCTGCGGGGGTGGCGAGCACTTGTTCGGGTAGCGATTCATTCATGGCGCACCTGTGTCGCTGAAAGTCGAGGTCAGAACGTCCATTGGGCACCAAGTTGCCATTGACGACCTGGGCCAGGTTCGAAGAATCGCCCGTTGCCATCGTTGACGATCACCGAGCTGATATGGGCACGATCGGACACGTTGTCGATGCGGGCAAACACACGCAGCGCACCGAAATCACGACTGCCCTCGATGCCAGCCAGGGTGAAGGCGGGAGCCGTCTGCGTGGCGATGTCGTTGACCACGGTGGTGCCGGTGCGCGCCACATCCCATGCCACGCGCCACGCGCCTTCCTCGTATGCCAGACGCGCGAAGATCTGAGAGCGTGGCACACCGGGAATCGGCGAACCGGCGACGATCAGGGTGTTGGGCACCAGACACGGCGTACCGGTGCAGGCGAGGAACGGGCTGCGGAATTCCGCTTCGACACGGGTGTAAGCCAGACGCAAACGCCATGGTTCGGCAAGCTGCGCATCCATGCCCAGTTCAACGCCTTCCCGCCGCGCACTGGCCACGTTCTGGAAGCTGGAACGCCCGCCGCTGTTGCGTGCGGTGGCCAGTTCGTCATCGGTATCGGCGCGGAACAGGGCCGCATCCAGCGATACATGTTGCGTGGGTTGCCATTTCGCACCCAACTCCCTGTTGCGGCTCTTGGCTGGCGCAAGATCGAAGGCGAGCCCCGCACCGCCATCGACGCGATAGGACAGTTCGGCGAACGTCGGAGTTTCAAAGCCGCGACCCTGACTGGCGTAGAGCCGCAAGGTATCGCTGGCGTGGAACATCAGGCCCGCCACCGGTGTGGTGTCGGAGTAGCGCACGCGTCCCGAATCGTCCGGGTTGGTGGCCGTGATGTAACGATCATCCGACTCGAACCGCACGCTGCTGTGGCGCGCACCGGCCAGCAGCGACCAGCGATCGGCCAATCGCCAATCCAGTTGCACGTATTGATCCATGCTCTCCACGCGATTGCGCTCGTCACGACGCAACGCACCCTTCACGCCGAGTACGTCAGCCACATGGTTTTCGTAACCGCGCCGGGTTTGATCCTGCGCATCGGTGGACAAGCCAACCACCAAGGCCAGCGGTCTGCCGGCCACGTCGCCATCGAACTGCCAGCGCACATCGGCACCGTGATAGTCGGTATCCAGATCCACCACGCCACCGGAGTGCAAGGCGTTGTTCTGGGTGGCGGCCGGAATGGCAAGGAATTGCTCCACCTGTCGATTGCCACCATAGCCGAGCAGTCGCAGGCTCTGCGAATCACCGATGTCCTGGCGGAAAATGGCACCGCCCTGATGCTGCTTCACCGATTTGCGCGTGTTGAACAACGAGGCATTGGATACGGCCTGGCGTGGATCGGCCTGAGCCTGTTCCCAGGTCAATCCAAGCGGATCCTGGATCTCGGGCATGTCGATGGCGTTGGCGACCAAGGTGAGTTGGCGTGTGCCATCGAACTCCCAGTCCAGCCGCACATTGCCTGAATCGCGTCGTGCCTGACTGTGGCTGCGGAAGCCATCGGTGCGGAAACGCGACAAGGCCAGGTTGTAGCCCATGCCACCGACCTGCCCGCGCCCATCGATGGATGTACGCCAGAACGCATCACTGCCGCTGCGCAGCGTGGCACGCCAGCGATCAGGCTCGCGGCCCTGTGCGCTGTAGAGCGCCACCACGCCACCGGAAGAGTTGCCGTAAAGCGCCGAGAACGGGCCACGCAGCACTTCGATGCGTTCGGCACCGTCCAGATTGAAATGCGACACCTGTCCCGAGCCATCCGGCATCGAGGCAGGGATGTCATCGGCATACAGACGTACAC
>JAEXRB010000243.1 GCA_023438325.1 Pseudomonadota bacterium
CCAGCAAAGCGGCCAGGGGAAGGATGTGCTTCATGGGGAAAACCTTTGCAGTGGGGCCGGTTGGACCGGCAACGGTCCGATTGGTTCCTTGCGCCACCCGATGATTCATGGTCGCGTTCGGGCGACAATCACCGGATCAGCACACGATCGGGGGGCGAACGATGGACCAAACCGAGACGCTTTTCAACGGCGAATATCTGCGCATTCGCCGGCGTGACAACTGGGAATACGCCGAACGCACCAATGCCAGCGCGGCCGTCATCGTGGTGGCGGTGACGCCGGATGACAACTTGTTGCTGGTCGAACAGTTCCGCATTCCGGTCAACACCCGCAGCATCGAAATGCCGGCGGGCCTAGTCGGCGACCTGGGCGATGGGGAATCGGTCGAAACCGCAGCAGGACGCGAATTGATCGAGGAAACCGGCTGGCGCGCCGGGCGCATCCAGTACCTGATGATCGGCCCTTCGTCCTCGGGGCTTTCCAACGAACAAGTGGCTTTCGTGCGGGCGCTGGATCTGGAAAAAGTCGGCCCCGGCGGGGGCGATGAGAGCGAAGACATCATCGTGCATGAAGTTCCGCGCTCCGAAGCTGCGGCATGGCTGAACGCACGTCGCCAAGAGGGCTATTCCATCGACCCCAAACTCTATGCCGGGCTGTATTTCATCGAACGCAACCCGGACGGCAGCGTGGCTTAAATGAGCCGGGCGATAACGGCCGCAAGCAACATCGCACCCACCGCCAGCCATGCCGAAATCGCCAGCAGCGCGCCCGAGCGCAATCGCCCGAGCGCGCTGCTCGGTTGCGACAGGCGCGAAAAACCGCGCAGGGCCAAGCCCGCGCCAAGCAGCGCCGTGATGAACGCGGCTGCACGGGCAATCCAGCGCAAGGCTTCGTCCTGCGCTCCTGCCAAGGCCGCGTCCGACGGCGCCTCATCCAGCCCGGCCGGCGCTGCCGAGGCAACATCGGGCAACACTTCGAAGCGCACCCGCAGATCGCCCGGCGCAGGCAAGTCGCCCGGCGGCGCGGTGAGCAGCCACTTGCCTTCGGCGCGGAACACCGCAGCAAGATTTTCGGGCAACACCACGTGATCGGGCGGCACCGCGTGCCATGCATCGGCTCCGGCATCATTCCAGGCTGGCGCTGTACCGAGGCTTCGGCTGCGATACGGCGGCGGCGGTGGATTGACGTGCCCTTGGGCCTGCTCGAATACACTCGAATCGATCAGCTTCTCGCTCCAGACCAACTGGTAGTCGCCCTGGTCCGCGACCACCTCGTCATCCACAGCCAAGGGCACGCTTGCCACTTCGCGCCATTGCAGCATCTGCACGACGCGGCGCAACGCCCTGCCCGGCAGCACGACACCGAAGGCCTCGTCCTCCAGTACCGATTCTGATCCTGCATGTTCAGGCACCAGGGTTTCGGCAGACACCTGCAACGCCGACGAAGCGCCACCGCCACTTTCGCGGACCAGCAAGGCCAGCCAAATCATCGCCGCCACAAGCAGGGCCAGCCCCAGTGCGGCCAGCACGCGGTCAAATCCGCGCCCGGCTCCCGTATTGGGTGATTGGCCACACTCATTCATGGCCGCACTCAGCGATAAATCGCAGCAGGCGCACCCAGCGCGCCTTTGCCGACGGACTTCCAGCGGGCATCGCTGCCCGCTTCCACTTCGCCCGTGCGCCGGTCCCAGAGCACCACTTGCGTATTGCCCCAGGTGGAATCTGCCACTTTCACGCTATGGCCCATTGCTTCCAATGCTGCGATCAACTCGGGCGTGAGCGCGCCCTTCTCGGCCAGCAGCACGTCCGGCATGTATTGGTGATGGATGCGCGGGCGATCGGCGGCGGCCTGTGCGCTGTTGCCATCCATCAGCTCCATCAGGCCGAGCAACACCATCGTGATGATGCGGCTGCCGCCGGGTGTGCCGATAGCGGCAATCTTGTCGTTGCCCATCAGGAAGGTTGGCGTCATCGAGGACAGCGGGCGCTTGCCCGGTGCGATTTCATTGGCGACATCGCCGATCAAACCGAAGGCATTGGGGACACCCGGCGCGGCGGAAAAGTCATCCATTTCGTTGTTGAGCACGAAACCGGTTCCCGGCACCACAAAGGCATTGCCGAAGCTGAGGTTCACCGTCTGGGTGACGGCGGCCAGATTGCCCTGTGCATCGACGATGGAAAAATGCGTGGTGTCCGGCTTGGCCGGCAGCGGTCCGACCGGAGGCAGCAGATCACTCGGCGTGGCACGAAAAGGGTGGATCGAAGCACGCAAGCCGGCGGCGTAATCCTGGCTCAGCATGCGCGCGACCGGCACATCGACGAAGTCCGGGTCGCCGAGGAACTGCGCGCGATCACGGTAGGCGCGACGCATGGCTTCAACCAGCAGATGAGTGCGTTCGAGCGGCGACATCGCCGGATAGTCGTAACCTGCCAGCACGTTGAACATTTGCGCCAGCGCCACGCCTCCGGATGAAGGCGGTGGCGCGGTCACGAGGCGATAGCCGCGATGCTCTATATGCAGCGGCGCACGTTCGACCACGCGGTACTGCGCCAGATCTTCCTGCGACCAGATACCGCCGGCACGGCGCACGCCATCCACCAGCCGGCGTGCCAGCGGGCCGGCGTAGAAACCATCGCGGCCATCGCGCGCCAGTCGCTCCAGCGTGCGGGCGTAATCGGGATTTTTCAGCTTGCGTCCAGCAGCCACTGGTTCGCCTGCATGAAAAAACAGGGCTTTCGCACCGGGTGAAAGGGCCAGCACATCGCGCCGCCAAGGCAACATCTGCGCGGTCTTTTCGTTCATCACCCAGCCTTCGCGGGCCAGACGGATGGCCGGGGCCAGCGATACGGAAAGCGGAACCCGGCCGTACTTTTCCGACAGATGCGCCAAGCCGGCCGGAAGACCCGGGATCGCGGCAGCCAGCGGGCCATCGATGGAGCTGCGCGGGCGCACCT
>JAEXRB010000292.1 GCA_023438325.1 Pseudomonadota bacterium
GACCACGTTCATGCCCGCCATCAGCGGGCCTTCGATCACGTCGAGCGGGCGGGTGGCAGCGAGTCGGGCCTCTTCGGTATCTGCTTCGACGAACTCGTCGATGCCGTGTACCAGCGCATGCGAAAGCCTTGCCTGCACGTCGCCCTCGCGCCATGCCAGCTTTTCGCGATTGTCGCCGGCGTCTTTCTTGCTGGATTTCTTGTACTTTTCCGCGATTTCCAGCAGCCGCTCGGTGCCATCGGTGCGGCGATTGAGCACCACGTCTTCGACGCGCTCGCGCAGTTCCGCATCCAGATCGTCCACGATAGGCAGCGCGCCGGCGTTGACGATGCCCATATCCATGCCGGCGGCAATGGCGTGATAGAGGAACACCGCGTGGATCGCCTGCCGCACGACTTCGTTGCCACGGAACGAGAAACTGACGTTGGAGACGCCACCGGAGACATGGCAGTGCGGCAACGTGGCCTTGATGATGCGGGTGGCCTCGATGAAATCGACCGCGTAGTTGTCGTGCTCCTCGATGCCGGTGGCGATGGCGAAGATGTTGGGGTCGAAGATGATGTCTTCCGGCGGGAAATCGAGTTCATCCACGAGCAGCCGATAGGCGCGCGTGCAGATTTCGACCTTGCGCGCGCAGGTATCGGCCTGGCCTTGCTCGTCGAAGGCCATCACCACGGCGGCGGCGCCATAGCGGCGCACCTTGCGGGCGTGGTCGAGGAACGCTGCCTCGCCTTCCTTGAGCGAGATCGAATTGACCACGCCCTTGCCTTGCAGGCATTTGAGCCCGGCCTCGATCACGCTCCATTTGGACGAATCCACCATGATCGGGATGCGTGCGATGTCCGGCTCGGACATGATCAGGTTCAGATAGCGCGTCATCGCTTTTTCCGAATCGATCAGGCCCTCGTCCATGTTCACGTCGAGGATTTGCGCGCCGCTTTCGACTTGTTGGCGCGCCACTTCCACCGCTTCGGGGTAGCGCTCTTCCTTGATCAGTTTGCGGAACTGGGCGCTGCCGGTGACGTTGGTACGTTCGCCGACGTTGACGAACAGAAGATCCGGCGTGATGACGAACGGCTCCAGCCCGGAAAGGCGGGTGTGGCGGGAGGGCGTGTTCATGCGGCAATTTGTTCGTGGCTGGGCAGGGCGCGTGGAGCAAGGCCGCGAACCGCATCTGCAATGGCGCGGATGTGCGCAGGTGTGGTGCCGCAGCAGCCGCCGACGATGTTGAGCAGGCCGGCTTCGGCAAATTCCTTCAGCGTGGCGGCAGTTTCTTCCGGCAGCTCGTCGTATTCGCCAAAGGCATTCGGCAGGCCGGCATTGGGGTGCGCACTGACATGGCACTCGGCTACTTGTGCCAGTGTGGCGATGTGCGGGCGAAGATCCTTGGCGCCAAGCGCACAGTTCAAACCGATCGCAAGCGGGCGACTGTGTGCGACCGAGGCGTGGAAGGCTTCCGCCGTCTGTCCGGAAAGCGTGCGCCCGGAGGCATCGGTGATGGTGCCGGAAATCATGATCGGCAAGCGTGCGCCTCGTGCCTGGAAGGCTTCGTCGATGGCGTACAGCGCGGCCTTGGCGTTGAGTGTGTCGAAGATGGTTTCCACCATCAGCACGTCGGCGCCGCCATCGATCAGGCCGTCGATGGCTTCGCGATAGGTACCGCGCAAGGTGTCGAAATCCACGTTGCGGAAACCCGGGTCGTTGACGTCCGGGCTGATCGAAGCGGTGCGGCTGGTGGGGCCGAGGACGCCGATGGCGAAGCGTGGCTGCTGCGGTGTCCGTGCCTGCATCTCATCGCAGCAGCGCCGTGCCAGCGCCGCGCCGACACGGTTGAGTTCGTAAGGCAGATGTTCGAGGTGGTAATCGGCCTGGCTGATGGAGGTGGCGTTGAAGGTGTTGGTTTCGATCAGGTCGGCGCCGGCTTCCAGATAGGCGCTGTGCACGGCGGCGATGACATCGGGGCGGGTCAGGAGAAGCAGGTCGTTGTTGCCTTTCAGGTCGTGCTCGCAGCCGGCACCATGAGCATGTTCGTGGTCGAAGCCGCCGGCAAAACGTGCGCCGCGGTAGTCGCCTTCCTCCAGCTTCCAGCTCTGGATCATCGTGCCCATCGCGCCATCCAGAACGAGGATGCGTTCGCGCAGTGCGCCTTCCAGCGCAGCCACGCGCGCCGGGTTCAACCAGGGCAGGGCGCTCACGGTTTGTGTGCCAGCAGCGATACGACTTCGAAGTGCGGTGGTCGCTTCTCGCGGGTGATGACTTCACAGGTGTCCACCGCAAGGCCCGCATGGCTTGCTTTCTTCGTCAGTTCCTTCGGAGTGAACCCGAGGTTGGCGTGACCATACGGTTCGATCACGCTGCGGTGTTCGTGGCGAAGCAGGGTGGTGGCGATGAGTTGCCCTCCGGGGCGCAGGACGCGTGCCGATTCGGCGAGTACGGCGGCGGGTGCGTCGGCATAGGTGAGTGCGTGCATCAACAGCACGAGGTCGAAGCTGGCATCGGGGAAGGACATCGTGTGCATGTCGCCCTGGATCACTTCGACATTGCGAAATGACGCCAGTCGCGTGCGTGCGGCGGCGACCACGCGCGGGTTGGAATCCAGGCAGATGTAGCGTTTCGCACGTGGCGCAAGCAGTTCGGCCAGTACGCCGTTGCCGGAGGCGATGTCGAGCACGTCACCGGGTTTGACCAATTGCAGGGCAGCACGCGCCAGTGTTTCCCAAGTGCGGCCAGGCGAATAATGGCGCTCCATGTCGCCGGCCACCGAATCGGCCCAGTTCTGCTCGCTGGCACGTGCCGTCAACACATCGGGAAGGCGTTGTGCGTCATCGCGCAGCAGCGGATCATCGGCGCCATCGGAAAGGGCCTTCCATAGTGCACGCTGGGCACGATCCATGTCGTCCTCGGCGAAGCGGTAATAGGCCGAAACGCCGGCGCGGCGGTCGCGCACGAGGCCGTGTTCCTTGAGTTTTGCCAGATGCGTGGAGACGCGTGGCTGGGCCAGACGGGTGATGGCGGAAAGCTCGGCCACGGTCAATTCCTCGCGCTCCAGAAGTGCCAGAAGCCGCACCCGGGTGGAGTCGGAAAGTACCCGCAAGCAGGCTGACCAAGCATCAAGATCCACGTTTCATCCCTTTATCGCGATTCAGCGATAAAGGCTAGTCGGCGTGCTGATCGGGGTCAAGAGTCATGGGTGCCGGAGGTGTGGCCAGGGTGCTCGCGCAACCGCTTGACGGCGTACATCGCAGCATCTGCGCGTGCCAGCAGCGTATCGACATCCTGCGTCCCCGGGCCGGAGAGAACGGAGCCGATGCTGGCGCCCTCGTAATCCAACTGCCGGCCGTTGCCCAAGTCGAATCGGCCTCGGGTGGCCGCAGCGAGGCGTGACTCCAGCATGCGCTGTGCCAATTGGGGATCATCTTCCTGAACACTGACCAGCGCAATGAACTCGTCCCCGCCCAGTCGTGCGCAGTAGTCGTCCGCGCGCAAGCTGTTGCGCAGTGCATTGGCGACGCCGATCAGCAGGCGATCGCCGGCATCGTGGCCAAACTGATCGTTGACCTCCTTGAAGTGATCCAGATCGATGAACGCCACCAGCAGATGGCTGCCATCGCGTGCGTTGCGTGCCATGCGGCGGCGCAGTTCGTCCATCAGCGCCATGCGGTTGGGCAATCCGGTCAGGGCGTCGGTCAGGGCTTTGGATTCGAGAATCGCCTGGGCTTCACGCAATTCCACGAGCAGGCGTTCGCGTTCAAGCTGGCGTCCGATCAGGCGCGAGAACAGCAGCATCACCTGCACCGCTTCGGCATTCATCGGCCGATGTGCATTGCTGGCGGCGCACAAGGTGCCGTACAGGCGCTCCTGAGCGTCATGGATGGGCGTGCTGGTGTAGGTGCGGATGCCCAATTCGCGTGCGGCCTTCGAATCGCCCCATTGGCCGGGAACGTCATCGCAGTAGGTCAGGCCGCTGTCCAGCGCGCGTTTGCAAAGGGTGTCGTTCCAGTCTACCGAGAGCCCTTCGCTGATGTTCAGTTCACGGCTGTTGCGTGCGTAGAGTACGGTCTGGCGGCCGCTGTCGGCATCGATCCGGGTGACATAGGTGGATTCCATGCCGGTGACCGCTTCCAGCAGTTCGAGCAACGGGCGCACCAGATCTTCGGTGTTGTGGGTGGGCGACAGCGAGTTGCCGACCTGAGCCAGCAGGTTGAGCGATGAGTCGGTGGTATCCATTTTGTCATCTTCGTTAGGATTTCACTTTGGCTCCAGAGTTGGTGCTGCTTTTTGCTGCCTCTGTTGCATGTTTTGTTCAGTTTTCGCTGGCGCGCATGTGTGAACGCCGTAGCCGCACCCTTTTCCATGGAGAAGTTTCATGTCCGAACACACACTGTTTCACATCGGCACGCCGGGAGTTCCATGGGGAGCGAAGGAAGTGGAGGCGTGGCGTGCCAGCCGGAACCGCCAGCGTGGTTATGCAGAGGACGTGGTGGCGCGCATCGATGCGCTGCGGGGGCGTTTGGATGTGGTGCAGTACGGCGAACTGGCGGCGCAGCAACAAAGCTATCCGCTCTACGCCCTCAAAAGCCGAGGATGGAATGAGACCCTGCCTGTGGCGCTGGTTACCGGTGGCGTGCATGGCTACGAAACCTCCGGTGTGCATGGCGCGCTGCGTTTTCTCGATCACCACGCCGCCGATTACGCGGGGAAGGTGAACTTGCTGGTTGCGCCGTGCATCAGTCCGTGGGCTTATGAGCGCATCCAGCGCTGGAATGCGGATGCGGTCGATCCCAATCGCAGTTTCCGCGCCAACAGTCCCGCGCCCGAATCGGCTGCCCTGTTGCACCTGATCGCGCCGTTTGCCGGGAAGTTCCTGCTGCACATCGACCTGCACGAAACGACAGACTCGGATGAATCCGAGTTCCGTCCCGCACTGGCCGCTCGCGATGGCAAGCCGTTCGTGCCGGGTACGATTCCCGATGGTTTCTACCTGGTGGACGACAGCGAAAACCCGCAGCCGGATTTCCAGCGCGCGGTGATCGAAGCGGTGGCGAAGGTCACCCACATTGCCCCGGCTGATCCGGATGGCACGATCATCGGATCGCCAGTGGTGGCGCCGGGCGTCATCGAATACGCCCTCGCACCGCTCGGCCTGTGCGCGGGCATCACCGGTGCGCGATACACCACCACCACCGAGGTCTATCCCGACAGCCCGCGCGCCACCCCGGAGCAGTGCAACCAAGCGCAGGCCGTGGCGGTATGTGCGGCACTGGATTACGCATTGGCGCATCCACATCGGGCGTGAGGGTGGGCCTCTTCGCGTGCTGCACTGCGTCATGCTAGCCTGCGACCCCTTTGTCGCGGAGTGATGGGCGATGTCGCGCGCGTTCAATTTCAGCCCTGGCCCGGCGGCCTTGCCGGAACCTGTCCTGCGTCAGGCGCAGCAGGCATTGCTGGAGTGGGGTGGAGAGCGCGCCTCGGTGATGGAGGTTTCGCATCGCGGCAAGGCCTTCGAGGCGATGGCGGCGCAAGCGGAGGCCGATCTGCGCGAGTTGCTCGCCATCCCAGAAAACTATCGCGTGCTGTTCCTGCAGGGCGGTGCGACCCAGCATTTCGCCCAGGTACCGATGAATCTGGCCACGCCGCAGCAGCATGCCGATTACATCGTCACCGGCGCGTGGAGCGAAAAGGCCATCGGCGAGGCGCGGCTTTTCGTGCAGCCGCACGTGGCTGGCAGCAGCCAGCCCGATGGATTCCGCTCGATTCCGCCGCGCGCGCAATGGCGGTTGCGTGAAGACGCGGCTTACGTCCACATCGTTTCCAATGAAACCATCCACGGCGTGGAGTATTTCGACGCTCCCGATGCAGGCGGCGCGGCGCTGGTGGCAGACATGTCCTCGAATATCCTGTCGCGCCCCATCGATGTGTCGCGTTACGGGCTGATCTATGCCGGCGCGCAGAAGAATATCGGCCCGTCGGGTTTGGTCATCGTCATCGTGCGCGACGACTTGTTGTCGCGCAGCGCTGGCCGCGTCGCACGCATCTTCGATTACGCCGCACATGCCAGGGAGGCTTCGCTCCTCAATACGCCGCCGACGTTCGCGTGGTATCTGGCAGGTTTGGTGTTCCAGTGGCTGAGGGCGCAGGGCGGGTTGATCGAGATGGCGAAGATCAATGATCGCAAGGCCGCCGATCTTTATGCCGCCATCGACGCTTCCGGCGGCTATTACGCCAATCATGTCGATCCGGCGGCACGCTCGCGCATGAACGTGCCCTTCTTCCTGCATGATGCCGCGCTGGATGCGTTGTTCCTGGAGGAATCCAAAGCCGCCGGCCTGCTCGCACTCAAGGGGCATCGCGTGCTCGGCGGAATGCGTGCTTCCATCTACAACGCCATGCCATACGAGGGCGTGCGTGCATTGATCGATTTCATGCACGACTTCGCACGTCGTCACGGTTGATGCTCCCGCCTGCTCCCTTCTGTCCGTTCCTTTTGCGATGGCTGTCCCGATGACGCCCCCGAAATCCCCCAAGTCGAAAAAATCCAAGGATGCCGTGCCGGCGCTGGCGCTGGAGCAGGTGCGCGAGCGCATCGACGCCATCGATCGCCAGATCCAATCCCTGATCGCCGAACGTGCTGGCTTTGCATTGCAGGTCGGCAAGGCCAAAGGCAAGCTCGCCGCCGCAGTGGATTACTACCGCCCGGAGCGCGAGGCGCAGGTGCTGCGCATGGTGGTGGATCGCAACGAAGGGCCGCTCTCGGACGAAGTGCTGGTGCATGTGTTCCGGGAAGTCATGTCGGCCTGTCTGGCCCAGCAGGAGCCCCTGAAGATCGGCTATCTCGGCCCGGAAGGCACCTTCAGCCAGCAGGCCGTGCTCAAGCATTTCGGCCGCTCCGCGCATGGCTTGCCGCTGGCGAGCATCGAGGAAGTGTTTCAGGAAGTGGAAAGCGGCGCGGCCGATTTCGGAGTGGTGCCGGTGGAGAACTCCGGGCAGGGCACGATCCAGGTCACGCTCGACATGTTCCTCACTTCGGGCCTGAAAATCTGCGGCGAAGTGGAATTGCGTGTGCATCAGTACCTGCTCTCGCGCAGCGGGCGGATTGAAGACATCGAGCGTATCTACGCGCATCCGCAGTCCTTCGCACAGACCGCCGGCTGGCTGCGCACGAATTTGCCGAAGGTCGAGAAGATTGCGGTGTCCAGCAATGCCGAAGGCGCACGCCGTGCGCGCAGCGCCGATGATGCGGCAGCCATCGGTGGCGAGAGCGCCGGACATGTGTACGGGCTGAAGAAAGTGGTGATGCAGCCGATCCACGACGACAAGGAAAACACCACCCGTTTCCTCGTCATCGGGCGCAGGATTTTTCCGCCCTCAGGTCACGATCGCACATCGATCCTGGTGTTCATCCACGACAAACCCGGCGCGCTGTTCGATGTACTCAGTCCGTTCGCACGCCATGGCATCAGCATGAACCGGATCGAGTCGCGTCCCTCGCATCAGGCCAAGTGGGAGTATGGGTTCTTCATCGATCTGGATGGCCATGTCGACGATGAATCGATGAAGCAGGCACTGGCCGAGCTGGAGGCGCATTCGGCCCAGATCAAAGTGTTGGGCTCGTATCCGGTGGCCGTGCCGTGAGTGCGGAAGGCGCCGTTTGGCAGTCCGGGGCAGGCAAGCCGCTGCGCGGCACGATTCGCGTGCCGGGCGACAAATCGATTTCGCACCGCGCGATGATGCTGGGCGCGCTGTCCGATGGCATCTGCCATGTTTCAGGCTTTCTCGAAGGCGAAGACACGCTGGCCACTGCCGCTGCGTTTCGTGCCATGGGTGTGCGGATCGAGAACGATGGGCCGGGCCGCAAGATCGTGCATGGCGTGGGCATCGATGGCCTGCGTGCGCCCGCCGCATCCATCGACTGCGGCAATGCCGGCACCGGTATGCGCCTGCTTGCCGGGCTCCTGGCCGGGCAGCGTTTCGACAGTGTGCTCGTCGGCGATGCTTCGCTTTCCAGGCGTCCGATGCGCCGCGTCACCGAGCCGCTGGCCCGCATGGGCGCACGCATCGACACGGGCGAGGGTGGATTGCCACCGCTGCGCATCCATGGTGGCCAAGCGCTCATCGGCATCGATTACCCATTGCCTGTCGCCAGCGCCCAGGTGAAATCCGCGCTGTTGCTGGCAGGTATGTATGCACAAGGTGAAACCACGGTGCGCGAGCCGCATCCCACGCGCGACTACAC